>NZ_QPFS01000100.1:0-18625 GCF_010906995.1 Rhodopseudomonas sp. WA056
GGGTGGGGGCGGCGTGGGCGCCCGGGGTACGGCGATCTTCCTTGGGCAGCGACACCTTGATCAGCTTTTCGATGTCGCGCAGATACGCCATCTCCTCGCCGGCGCAAAGCGAGATTGCAGTGCCGTCCGCTCCAGCGCGCGCGGTGCGGCCGATGCGGTGGACGTAGGTCTCCGGAATGTTCGGCAGGTCGAAATTGAACACATGCGACACGCCGTCGACGTCGATACCGCGGGCGGCGATATCGGTCGCCACCAGGGTCCGCAGTTCGCCGGTGCGGAACGCCGCCAGCACCCGCTCGCGGTAATTCTGCGACTTGTTACCGTGGATAGCGTCGGCGGTAATGCCGGCGCGGGCCAGCCCCTTCACCACCTTGTCGGCGCCGTGCTTGGTCCGGGTGAACACCAGCGCCTGATTGACCTTCTCGTCCTTGAGCAGTTGGGCGAGCACCGCCGGCTTGGCGGAATGGTCGAGCTGGATCACCCGCTGGTTGATCCGCTCCACCGTCGAGGACACCGGCGTCACCGCAACCCGGGCGGGATCCCGCAGCATCTGCTCGGCCAGGTCGGCGATATCCTTCGGCATGGTGGCCGAGAAGAACAGCGTCTGCCGCTTGATCGGCAGTTTGGCGACGATCTTCCGGATGTCGTTGATGAAGCCCATGTCGAGCATGCGGTCGGCTTCGTCCAGCACCAGGAACTCGACCTGGGTCAGCTTCAGCGCATTGCCCTGGACCAGGTCGAGCAGCCGGCCCGGGGTCGCGACCAGCACGTCGACGCCGCCCATCAGGCTGCGCACCTGCCGGCCCATCGGCACGCCGCCGATCGCCAGCGTGGCGGTGAGATGGATGTGGCGGCCATAGGCATTGAAGCTGTCGAGGATCTGGCCGGAGAGTTCCCGGGTCGGGCTCAGCACCAGCACCCGGCAGGTCTTGGAGGTCGGCTTGATTCGATTCTGCAGCAGCCGGTGCAGGATCGGCAGCGCGAACGACGCGGTTTTGCCGGTGCCGGTCTGGGCGATGCCGACGACGTCACGGCCGGCGAGCGCGAGCGGAATCGTCTGCGCCTGGATCGGCGTCGGGGTCAGGTAGTTTTCTTCTTTGAGAGCGCGAGAGATCGGATCGGCGAGACCAAAATCCTGAAAGGAGGTCAAAAGGTGGGTTCTTTCCATGATGAAAGCAGGCGCCCGACGATCTTCGCCAGGAGCGCGCGAGTGTGTCCGGGACACCCGCGTGTTTGGGGCGTCGATCTGGGTTAGCTGAAGGGGCAAGCCAGAAACCGCACTTCGCTACCGGAAAGCGGGATCAGAACACGCGGCTCGCAACGACCTGAGGATTCTCTAGGTCACACGGTCATATGGAACATCGCTGCACTGCTTTCAAGGTCGAATTGCGGGGGGAGGCCAGGATTGGGGCACAGCGGCAGGGCAATAATTAATCAGGCAGGATCGTATTGTATATTTATTGAGCCGTCTGCCCGCCCGGCGAGCACAAAATCTGCCCATTCTTTAAACTGATCTGTTTGCTCGGATTCCGTCCAGGCCGAATTGAAGCATCCGAACAGAGCCTTAGGGGCACGGCCGGGCATGGCATAGTTCTTGCGAACACTTTGTCGCAGACGGCCGTTGGGGCCGCGCATCATGTCTGCGTCAGGGAGATCACACCTCATGGGTATTGAATCAAAGCGACTCGGCGCGACGCCGATCAGCCGCCGCAAATGGCTGGCTGCGGCGGCCGGCCTGGCTCTCGGTCTGTCGGCGTTCGGGCCGGCGAAAGCGGCGGACGACACCATCAAGGTCGGCGTCCTGCATTCGCTGTCCGGCACCATGGCGATCAGCGAGACCACGCTGAAGGACACCGTGCTGTTTCTGATCGACGAGCAGAACAAGAAGGGTGGTGTGCTCGGCAAGAAGCTCGAAGCGGTGGTGGTCGATCCGGCGTCGAACTGGCCGCTGTTCGCCGAGAAGGCTCGCGAGCTGATCACCAAGGACAAGGTTTCGGTAGTGTTCGGCTGCTGGACCTCGGTGTCGCGCAAGTCGGTGCTGCCGGTGTTCAAGGAGCTGAACTCGATCCTGTTCTATCCGGTGCAGTACGAAGGCGAGGAGAGTGAGCGCAACGTGTTCTACACCGGCGCCGCGCCGAACCAGCAGGCGATCCCGGCGGTCGACTATCTCGCCAAGGAGGAAAAGGTCGAGCGCTGGGTGCTGGCCGGAACCGACTACGTCTATCCGCGCACCACCAACAAGATCCTCGAGGCCTATCTGAAGTCGAAGGGCGTCAAGTCCGAAGACATCATGATCAACTACACCCCGTTCGGTCACTCCGACTGGCAGACCATCGTCGCCGACATCAAGAAGTTCGGCTCGGCCGGCAAGAAGACCGCCGTGGTCTCGACCATCAACGGCGACGCCAACGTGCCGTTCTACAAGGAGCTCGGCAACCAGGGCATCAAGGCCACCGACATCCCGGTGGTGGCGTTCTCGGTCGGCGAAGAAGAACTCGCCGGCATCGACACCAAGCCGCTGGTCGGCCATCTCGCCGCCTGGAACTACTTCCAGTCGATCAAGACGCCGGAGAACGAGAAGTTCATCAAGGCGTGGCAGGCCTACACCAAGAACCCGAAGCGCGTCACCAACGACCCGATGGAAGCTCACGTCATCGGCTTCGACATGTGGGTGAAGGCGGTCGAGAAGGCCGGCTCGGTCGATCCGGACAAGGTGATCGACGCACTGCCCGGCACCAAAGCGCCGAATTTGACCGGCGGCATCTCTGAAATGCTGCCGAACCACCACATCACCAAGCCGGTGTTCATCGGCGAGATCAAGGCCGACGGCCAGTTCGACGTGGTCTGGAAGACCCCGGGCCTGGTGCCGGGCGACGCCTGGTCGAAAGAGTTGGACGGCTCGAAGGACCTGATCGGCGACTGGGTGACGCTGAAGTGCGGCAACTACAACACCGTGACCAAGAAGTGCGGCGGCCAGGGCACCTGACGGTGCGCCCGATCGTCCGCTGACATCCAACAGGAGAGGGCGGCGACGCCGGTCGCGCGCCGCCCTTTCGCTCCCTCGACGCACCTTCATCCTTGCCGGGATATTTCAGTGCCTGTCACCCATCTGTCGCGCATTCTGTTTGCCGCGGTCGCGATCGCGTTCGCCACTTTGGGGAGCTTGCCGGCGCTGGCCGGTCCCTATGAGGACGCCATCGCGCAATTCGCCCGGGATTCCTTCTCAGACACCGAGGACGCGATCGGCAAGCTGGTCGCCAGTGGCAATCCGCGCGCCGCGGTGATCATCACCGCGCTGCAGGACGGCAAGCTCTACGCCGATCCGGACAGCACAGCGGCGTTCATCAAGGCCGACGACGGCAAGATCGCCAATGCGGCGACCGGCGATGCGGTCGGTGCGCTGCCGGCCAAGGCCACCTTGGTCCGGCTCAACAACAAGCTGCGCCGCGCCGTCTCCAGCGCGATGGCCGGACTGACGCTGCTGTCGCCGGACCTCGACAAGCCCATCCAGGCGGCGCAATCGGTGTTCAAGTCGCACGACGACACCATGCTGGAGACCGTCGAGGCCGCGCTGAAAGCGGAGAAGAACGCCGCCGCGAAGCAGGCGTTCGCCGAGGCGCGTGCCGCGATCCTGCTGTTCAAGCAGGGCGCCAGCGATGCCGACAAGCTCGACGCCATCGCTGTGATCAAGGCGCGCGGCGATCGGGAAGCGATGGCGCTCTTGACCGGCGTGCCGGCGGGGCAGAGCGCCGCCGTCACCAGCGGCATCGCCGCCGCCAAGGCCGCGATCGAGCGCAATCTGGCGATGTGGTCGATGGTGCAGAACGCCTGGTACGGGCTGTCGCTCGGCTCAGTGCTGCTGCTGGCCGCGATCGGGCTCGCCATCACCTTCGGCGTGATGGGCGTCATCAACATGGCGCATGGCGAGATGGTGATGCTCGGGGCCTACACCACCTTTGTGGTGCAGGAGACCATCCGCACCTCGTATCCGGCGCTGTTCGACTATTCGCTGCTGATCGCGGTGCCGCTGGCCTTTCTGGTCGCCGGCGCGACCGGCGTGCTGATCGAACGCAGCGTGATCCGCTTCCTCTATGGCCGGCCGCTCGAAACCCTGCTCGCCACCTGGGGCCTGTCGCTGATCCTGCAGCAGGCGGTGCGCACCATCTTCGGCCCGACCAACCGCGAAGTCGGCAATCCGAGCTGGATGAGCGGCGCGTTCGAACTCGGCCAGATCACCATTACCTACAACCGGCTGTGGATCCTGTGCTTCACGCTGGCGGTGTTCGTGCTGCTGCTGGCGATGCTACGCTACACCGCGCTCGGCCTGGAAATGCGCGCGGTGACGCAGAACCGCCGGATGGCGGCATCGATGGGCATCGCCACCTCGCGGGTCGACGCGCTGACCTTCGGGCTCGGCTCCGGCATCGCCGGCATCGCCGGCGTGGCGCTGTCGCAAATCGACAACGTCAGTCCCAACCTCGGCCAGAGCTACATCATCGACAGCTTCATGGTGGTGGTGTTCGGCGGCGTCGGCAATCTGTGGGGCACGTTGGTCGGTGCGTTCTCGCTCGGCATCGCCAACAAGTTCCTCGAGCCGTTCGCCGGCGCGGTGCTGGCCAAAATCGCCATCCTGGTGCTGATCATCTTGTTCATCCAGAAACGCCCCCGCGGCCTGTTCGCGCTCAAGGGGCGGGCGGTGGAGGCATGAGGATGATGATCGCATTCAACTCATGGCTCGAGACGCGCCGCGATGCGGCGCTCCTCACCATGAGGACTTCGCTTGCTGCATGCTCTCAGCACAGCCCTCATCCTGAGGAGCGGCCGAAGGCCGCGTCTCGAAGGATGAGCTGCCGCGGAGGCCGCGCATGACCCCGCACATCCTTACCCGTTCGCTGAATCGCAGTGCGACCGCCTTCCTGCTGATCCTCGCCGCGGTCGGAATCCTGCTGCCGCTGCTCAATCTGCTGACGCCGGAAACCTCGGCGCTGCATGTGCCGACCTATCTGATCTCGCTGTTTGGCAAATACGTCTGCTACGCGCTGCTCGCACTCTCCATCGATCTGATCTGGGGCTATTGCGGCATCCTTTCTCTCGGCCACGGCGCGTTCTTCGCGCTCGGCGGCTATGCGATGGGGATGTATCTGATGCGCCAGATCGGCACCCGCGGCGTCTACGCCAATCCGGTGCTGCCGGACTTCATGGTGTTCCTGAATTACAAGGAACTGCCATGGTATTGGTACGGCTTCGACATGTTCTGGTTCGCGGCGCTGATGGTGCTGGTGGTGCCGGGGCTGCTGGCGTTCTGCTTCGGCTGGCTGGCGTTCCGCTCGCGCGTCACCGGCGTGTATCTGTCGATCATCACCCAGGCGATGACCTACGCGCTGCTGCTGGCGTTCTTCCGCAACGATTTCGGCTTCGGCGGCAACAACGGCCTGACCGATTTCAAGGACATCCTCGGCTTCAACGTCCAGGCCGACGGCACCCGCGCGGCGCTGTTCATGCTGAGCTGCCTAGCGCTGGCGATCGGCTTCCTGATCTGCCGGGCGGTGGTGACGTCGAAGCTCGGCAAGGTGCTGATCGCGATCCGCGATGCCGAGAGCCGCACGCGCTTTCTCGGCTACCGCGTCGAATCCTACAAGCTGTTCGTGTTCACGCTGTCGGCCTGCATGGCCGGCGTCGCCGGCGCGCTGTACGTGCCGCAGGTCGGCATCATCAATCCGAGCGAATTCGCCCCGGCCAATTCGATCGAGGCGGTGATCTGGGTCGCGGTCGGCGGCCGCGGCACGCTGGTCGGCGCGGCGCTCGGCGCGGTCGTGGTCAACTACGCCAAGACGGTGTTCACCTCCGGGCCGCTGGCACCGTATTGGTTGTTCATGCTCGGCGCGCTGTTCGTCGCGGTGACGCTGTTGCTGCCGAAGGGCATCATCGGCACCTTCAACGCCTGGTGGGAAGGCCGCAAGGAGAAGGGCGCTGCGCGCGACAGCGCCGCCGCAGCAGCCGCGGAAAGTGCCGCGCGCGAGGACGGCGTGATCGAACCGAAAGCCGGCGGAGCGACCTCATGAGCATGCTTGAAACCCGCTCGACCTCGGCGATGCTGTATCTCGACGGCGTCCACGTCTCGTTCGACGGCTTCCACGCCATCAACAATCTGTCGCTGACGCTCGAGCCCGGCGAGATGCGCGCGATCATCGGGCCGAACGGCGCCGGCAAGACCACGATGATGGACATCATCACCGGCAAGACCAAGCCGGACAAAGGCGAGGTGGTGTTCGACGGCACCGTCGATCTCACCAGGCTCGACGAGACCGAGATCGCCAAGCTCGGCATCGGCCGCAAATTCCAGAAGCCGACGGTGTTCGAGAGCCAGACCATCGAGGACAATCTGCTGCTGGCGCTCAACGTTGATCACCGCGTCCGCGGCACGCTGTTCTGGCGCCGGAGCCGGGACGAGAGCGAGCGGATCGAGCGCGTGCTCGGCATCATCCGCCTGCGCGACGCTCGCGACCTGCTCGCCGGCTCGCTGTCGCACGGCCAGAAACAGTGGCTGGAAATCGGCATGCTGCTGGCGCAGGACCCGAAAGTGCTGCTGGTCGACGAGCCGGTCGCCGGCATGACCGACGTCGAGACCCAGCAGACCGCGGAGCTTTTGCGAGAGATCAACAGCCACGACAAGACCGTGATGGTGGTCGAGCACGACATGACTTTCGTCCGCGAACTCGGCGTCAAGGTGACGTGCCTGCACGAAGGCTCCGTGCTGGCCGAGGGAAGCATTGACGACGTGTCCGCGAACGAACGGGTCGTGGAAGTGTATCTGGGGCGGTGACAACTCATCCTTCGAGACGCGCCCTTCGGGCCGCTCCTCAGGATGAGGGCCTCGCCCTGAGGAGGTCCGAAGGACCGTCTCGAAGGGCGGGCGGCAAGGAAAGCGATGCAATGTTGAACGTCGACAACATCAATCTCTACTACGGCGCGGCGCAGGCGCTGCGCGGGGTATCGATCGCCGCGGAGCCCGGCAAGGTCACCTGCGTGCTCGGCCGCAACGGCGTCGGCAAGACCAGCCTGCTGCGCGCGCTGGTCGGGCAGCAGCCGATCGCGTCCGGGGCGATCACCTTCGACGGCACCGACATCTCACATCTGAAGCCGTATGAGCGGGCGCGCCGCGGCATCTCGCTGGTGCCGCAGGGCCGCGAGATCTTTCCGCTGCTCACGGTCGAAGAGAATCTCAAGACCGGCTACGCACCGCTGAAGCGCGCCGACAAGTCGATCCCGGACGACGTGTTCTCGCTGTTTCCGGTACTCAACTCGATGCTGAACCGCCGCGGCGGCGATCTGTCCGGCGGTCAGCAGCAGCAGCTCGCGATCGGCCGCGCCTTGGTGATGCGGCCCAAGCTGCTGCTGCTCGACGAGCCGACCGAAGGCATCCAGCCGTCGATCATCAAGGACATCGGCCGGGCGATTTCGTATTTGCGCAATCTCGGCAACATCGCCATTGTGCTGGTCGAACAATATCTCGATTTCGCCTGCGAACTCGGCGACAGTTTCGCGGTAATGGACCGCGGCGCAGTAAAATACACCTGCGACCGCGCAAATCTGGACCCCGCCGAGATCAGCCGGCAGATGGCGCTGTGACGTTGCGCGGCGGAGCGACCGCTGCCGAGGGGGCTATGCAGACGGACAAGGCCGCCACGGCATCGCAGACCTTCGCGGCCAATCGCGCAGTCGGCGAAGTTGCCGTCGAGGTGCGGGCGAACGGCGGCGTCACACGGCGCGGGCCGGTGCATGAAGCCGGATCGCTCCGGGTGCGGTTTCCGTCGCCTGAGCAGCAGGGGCTGTCGGCCGTGCTGGTGAACACCGCGGGCGGCGTCGCCGGTGGCGATCGCTTCAGCATCAGCCTCGACGTTCAGGCCGATGCGCGGCTGACGCTGACCACGGCGGCGGCTGAGAAGGTGTATCGCAGCCATGGCCCGGCTGCGCAGCTCGATATCACCCTCAAGGTCGCGAGCGGCGGCCATCTGGCGTGGCTGCCGCAGGAGACCATCCTGTTCGACCGTGCCCGCGCCGAACGCCGGATCGATATCGAGCTTGCGGAGGATGCTTCGCTGCTGCTGTCCGAGATGGTGATCTTCGGCCGCTCGGCGATGGGCGAGACCATGCAGCACGGCCACTTCGTCGACCGCTGGCGGATGCGGCGCGGCGGCAAGCTGGTGTTCGCCGAAACCGTGCGGCTCGATGGTGAGATCGGAGCCCTGCTGGCCCGTCCCGCAGTGGCCAAAGCCGGCGTCGCGATCGGCACGGCGCTGATCGTGCCGGGCGATGCGGCGCTGGTCGAGCGGCTGCGCGAGGCGGCCGATGCGTTCGGCGCCGAGGTTGGGATTTCGGCGTGGAATGGGTTTGCAATGGCCCGGTTCTGCGCCCAAAATGCCGCGAAGCTGCGCGCCGACATGATGACCGTTCTCGGCCGCGCCGCCGGCCGCGCGCTGCCGCGGCTGTGGCTGAGTTGATCCCGCGTCACGTCCGAATTTCAGGCTCATTCGATCGAGTGCCTTCATGAACCTCTCCCCCCGCGAAAAGGACAAGCTGCTGGTCTCGATGGCAGCGATGGTCGCCCGCCGCCGGCTCGAGCGCGGCGTCAAGCTCAACCATCCCGAGGCGGTGGCGCTGATCACCGACTTCATCGTCGAGGGCGCCCGCGACGGCCGCAGCGTCGCCGAATTGATGCACGCCGGCGCCCAGGTGATCACGCGCGACCAGTGCATGGACGGCATCGCCGAAATGATTCACGACATCCAGGTCGAGGCGACATTTCCCGACGGCACCAAGCTCGTCACGGTGCACCAGCCGATCAGGTAGCAAACATGCGTTTCCGTCGCGTTCATCCTTCGAGACGCGCCCTGCGGGCCCTCCTCAGGATGAGGGCCGTGCGAGTCGAAGCCCTCATGGTGAGGAGCCCGGCGGCGCTCGAAGAGCGTAGTCGGGCGTCTTGAACCATGAGCTTGTAGGAGAAGGTCGATGATCCCCGGTGAACTGTTCATCGAAGACGGCGAGATCGAGCTCAACGCCGGGCGTGCCACGGTGACGCTGACGGTGGCCAACGCCGGCGACCGGCCGATCCAGGTCGGCTCTCACTATCATTTCTTCGAAACCAACCCGGCGCTGCAATTCGACCGCGACAAAGCGCGCGGCATGCGGCTCGACATCGCCGCCGGCACTGCCGTCCGCTTCGAGCCCGGCCAGAGCCGAGACGTGCAGCTCGTCGCGCTCGCCGGCCGGCGCACGATCTACGGCTTCCGCGGCGACGTGATGGGGAAACTCTGAGATGTCGGTCAAGATCTCACGTTCCGTCTATGCTGACATGTTTGGCCAGAGGGATCTCACCACCTACGGCGAGGAGGTGAAGTTCGGCGGCGGCAAGGTGATCCGCGACGGCATGGGGCAGTCGCAGGTGACCAACGCCGACGGCGCCGCCGATACGGTGATCACCAACGCGCTGATCGTCGACCATTGGGGTATCGTCAAGGCCGACGTCGCGCTCAAGGCCGGGATGATCGCGGCGATCGGTAAGGCCGGCAATCCAGACATCCAGCCCAATGTCGATATCGTCATCGGCCCGGGCACCGACGTGATCGCCGGCGAGGGCAAGATCCTCACCGCCGGCGGCTTCGACAGCCACATCCATTTCATCTGCCCGCAGCAGATCGAACATGCGCTGATGAGCGGCGTCACCACGATGCTGGGCGGCGGCACCGGGCCGTCGCACGGCACCTTCGCGACCACCTGCACCCCGGGCCCGTGGCATATCGGCCGGATGATTCAGTCGTTCGATGCCTTCCCGGTCAATCTCGGGATCTCCGGCAAGGGCAATGCCGCGCTGCCGGGGCCGCTGAAGGAGATGATCGAAGGCGGGGCCTGTGCGCTCAAGCTGCACGAGGACTGGGGCACGACGCCGGCGGCGATCGACAACTGCCTCACCGTCGCGGACGAATACGACATTCAGGTGATGATCCACACCGACACGCTCAACGAGTCGGGCTTTGTCGAAGACACCGTGAAGGCGTTCAAGGGCCGCACCATTCACGCCTTCCACACCGAAGGCGCCGGCGGCGGCCATGCGCCGGACATCATCAAGGTCGCGGGGCTGCCCAACGTGCTACCGTCCTCGACCAATCCGACAAGGCCGTTCACGAAAAACACCATCGACGAGCATCTCGACATGCTGATGGTGTGCCACCATCTCGATCCGTCGATCGCGGAAGACCTCGCCTTCGCGGAGAGCCGCATCCGCAAGGAGACGATTGCCGCGGAAGACATCCTGCACGACCTCGGCGCGCTGTCGATGATGTCGTCGGATTCGCAGGCGATGGGTCGGCTCGGTGAAGTGATCATCCGCACCTGGCAGACCGCCGACAAGATGAAGAAGCAGCGCGGCGCGCTGCCGCAGGACTCTTCGCGGAATGATAACTTCCGGGTCAAACGCTACATCGCCAAGTACACCATCAATCCGGCGATCGCGCATGGTGTGTCGAAGCTGATCGGCTCGGTCGAGAAGGGCAAGATGGCCGATCTGGTGCTGTGGTCGCCGGCTTTTTTCGGCGTCAAGCCGGACTGCATCATCAAGGGCGGTAGCATCGTCGCGGCGCCGATGGGCGATCCCAACGCCTCGATCCCGACGCCGCAGCCGGTGCACTACCAGCCGATGTTCGGCGCCTTCGGCAAAGCGCTGACGGCGTCGTCGGTGGTATTCACCTCGCAGGCCGCCGCTGCCGGCAATCTCGCCCGCGACCTCGGCATCGCCAAGAAGCTGGTCCCGATCAGCAACGTCCGCGGCGGCATCTCCAAAAAGAGCATGATCCACAACGACGCCACGCCGAAGCTCGAAGTCGATCCCGAGACCTACGAAGTCCGCGCCGACGGCGAACTGCTCACTTGCGCGCCGGCCGACGTGCTGCCGCTGGCACAGCGCTACTTCATGTTTTGAGGGTCTTCTCGGTCGTCAACACCAGCCTGTTACGCGCAACCTCTCCGCCGGTCATTCCGGGGCGCCGCGAAGCGGCGAACCCGGAATCTCGATCCGCACAAACTTCGGGATTCCGGGTCTGCGCGCGTTCGCGCGCATCCCGGAATGACCGTCCTGTGGTGGCGCATCAAAGCGGTTGAGCCATCCCCTTTGCATCCCCGACGCATCCGCCTAATGTCCCGCGCGCCGGCGCCATGTCCGGCCTTGCAGACACAAACCGCCGGGAGGAATATTCGTGATCTATGTCGTCGCCACTTTGACCGTGAAGCCCGAAATGCGTGCCGAACTGATCGCCGCCGCCAAAGCCTGCATCGCCGAGACGCGCAAGGAGCCGGGCAACATCGCCTACGACCTGCACGAGAGCGTCACCGAACCTTCCAAGATGGTGTTCGTCGAGCAGTGGGAAAATGCCGAAGCGCTGGAGCCGCATCGCAAGGCCGAGCACATGAAGACGTTCGGTCGCGTCGCCGTCACCTGCTTCGCCGCGCCGCCGAAGATCGAGATCATCACGCCGGCGAACGTCGTCACCAGATAGGAGCCTCCATGATCCGCGCCACCGCCGTCCGTGGCCAGCATCGCTGGACCGAAACCCCGGCCGACACCGTCGTGCTCGATTTCGACGACCGGCATCGCCGCCGCATGGCGATGACCGGGACGCGGGGCCTGGCGTTCCTGCTCGATCTGGAGCAGGCGGTGGCGCTGCGCGGCGGCGACGCGCTGGTGCTCGACGACGGCCGGCTGGTGGAAGTGGTCGCGGCGCCGGAGCCGCTGCTCGAGATCCGTGGCCATGATCCGCAGCACCTGGTGCGGCTCGCCTGGCATCTCGGCAACCGCCATCTGCCGACGCAACTGATGGCCAAGGCGCTGCGCATCCGCCGCGACCACGTCATCGCCGACATGGTCCGCGGCCTCGGCGGCAAGGTGGTGGAGATCGAAGCGCCGTTCGATCCGGAAGGCGGCGCGTACGCACCGGCGCACGACAGCGGCGAGGCGGCGCACGCGCACCACGATCAAGGTCAGCATGATCATGCTCACCACGATCACCATCATGGTCACGGCCATCACGATCATGGCCATCATGGTCACGCGCATCACGACCACGATCACGCTGATGGCGGCTGCTGCGGGCATGATCATCATGGCCACGACCATCATGTCCATGACGAGCACTGCGGCCACTCGCACAAGCATGAGCACTGAGCCGGAGGCGTCGGCGCAGCCGCTGCCGGCGGAGCAGAGCGCCGCGCTGTTCCGGCTGATGACCTGGCTGTCGCCGGCGTTTCCGGTCGGCGCGTTCTCGTATTCCAGCGGCATCGAATGGGCGGTGGAGGCGGGCGACATCACCGACGCTGCGACGCTGCGCGATTGGCTCGACGCGATGCTGCAGCATGGCGCCGGGTTCTGTGACGCGGTGCTGCTCAGCCACGCCTATCGTGCGACCGAGCGCGGCGACGACGCGGGCCTGTCCGCCGTCGCCGAACTCGCCGCGGCGTTCGTCACCTCGGTGGAGCGCCAGCTCGAAACGCTGTCGCAGGGCCGCGCCTTTATCGAGATCGCCCGCAAAGCCTGGGACAGCGACGGCCTCGGCCGCGCGGTGGCGGCATGCGGCGAGGCGATCGCCTATCCGGTCGCTGTCGGTCTCGTCAGCGCCTCGCATGGCGTGCCACTGCCGGCGACGCTGCACGGCTTCCTGCATGCGGTGACGTCGAACTGGATCTCGGCCGGCGCGCGGCTGATCCCGCTCGGCCAGACCGACAGCCAGCGCGTGCTCGCAGCATTGGAGCCCGCGGTGATCGCCACCGGCAGCCGCGCGCTCGCAGCCTCACTCGACGACCTCGGCAGCGCCACCTTCCGCGCCGACCTCGCCAGCCTCCGCCACGAGACACAGTACACCCGGCTGTTTCGGTCGTAGGATTACGCCGTCATTCCGGGGCGCTTGCACAGCAAGCGAACCCGGAATCTCGAAGTTGCATGCGTGTCAGATTCCGGGTTCGCGCTGCGCGCGCCCCGGAATGACCACGGTGGGGGAATGAGAACTCGCCGCAGGACGGCGAGTGATCGGAACTACCCGACCATCCGGTCGCGTCCCGCCCAGAAGCCGGCGCGCAGGACTTTCTTGTCGATCTTGCCGACGCCGGTCATCGGCAGTTCGGAGACGAACTTGACCTGTTTCGGCGCATGCGCCGAGCCCTTGCGGGTCTTCACCAGTTCGATCAGTTCGCGCTCATCGGGCTTGGTGCCTGGCTTGGCGACCACCACCGCGGTGACGGCTTCGCCCCATTTGTCGTCGGGCACGCCGACCACCGCGACCATCGCGACATCCTGATGCGTCGACAACACGTCCTCGACCTCGCGCGGGAAGATGTTGAAGCCGCCGGATACGATCATGTCCTTCTTGCGGTCGAGAATGTACATGTAGCCGCGGTCGTCCTGCTTGGCGATATCGCCGGTGTGCAGCCAGCCGCTCTTCAGCGTTTCGGCGGTCTGCTCCGGGCGCTTCCAATATTCCGCCATCACGTGCGGCGCGCGCACGCAGATCTCGCCGGCCTCGCCGAGCGGCACTTCCTGATCGTTCTCATCGAGAATCCGGGCATCGCAGGCCGCGATCGGGAAGCCGCACGACAGGAACAGCTCCGGCTGCTTCGGATCGTGATCGGCCTTGCGCAGCACCGACACCGGATAGCACTCGGTCTGGCCGTAGAGCTGCGAGAACACCGGGCCAATCCGCTCGATGCCTTCGATCAGCCGCGTCGGCGACATCGGCGAGGCGCCGTACAGCACCAGATCGAGCGACGACAGATCGGTCTTGGCGAGCGACGGATGGTCGAGCAGCACATAGACCATGGTCGGCACGAACAGCGTAAAATTGATCTTCTCGCGCTCGATCGTCTGCAGTACCGCTTCGGGATCGAACCCCTTCATCATGTGGATGGTGCCGCCGCGGATCAGCGACGGCAGCACCTTGGTGCCGGCGACGTGGCTGATCGGCGCGACGGTGAGATAGCGGGGATCGAACGGGATTTCGAAATCGGCCAGGATCGCATTGGCGAAGCCGGCGTTCTCGCGATGGTGGCGCAGCGCGCCCTTCGACTTGCCGGTGGTGCCGCCGGTGTAGTTCAGCACCGCGACGTCATCGAGCCGCGCAAAGTCGCGCGCCGTGGCGCTGCCGGCCTGATCCAGCGCGATCAGCAGATCGAGTCCGTAGTCGGCACGGCCGATGGTGAAGACGTGGCGCAGGCCGGTCGCCTGGGCGGCAAGCTCGCCGCCGCGCTCCAGAAAAGCCGCAGCGTCGACGATCAGCACCGCGGCTTCGGAGTCCTCGATCTGATCGAGCTGATCCTGGCGCGAGCCGAGCGGATGCAGCCAGGTGATGGCGAAGCGGCAGAGCTGCGCCGCGACGCCGGCGCACCAGGTCTCGGCACGGTTGGCGGTAAGCAGCGCGACCCGCGTGCCGGGCGGCAGGCCGAGCCCCATGAACACCTTCTGGATACTGCCGATCATGTCGGTGGCGCCGCGATAGCTCAAGCTGCCGCCGGGCCAGGCGAACGCGGTGCGCGACGGATAGCGCGCCAGTGCCCGCAATGTCTGCGTGCTTGCGGTCGGAAAAGCGTTGAGCTCGGCAGTCATGGCGTCGTGTCTCCCTTGTCTTTGTCATCGGCTATTGGGCGTGCCAATGTTCGGCAACGACACTAGCACGGCAGACCACTGCCGATGCAAACAGAGCAGGAGGAAACTGCCGTGAAATCATCCGACCGTCTGGCGCGCTTCGGTGATCGTCTCAGTTTGCCGCTGATTGCGGCACCAATGTTTCTTGTATCGGGCGTCGATCTAGTGGCTGCGGCATGTAGTAGCGGCGTGATCGGATCGTTCCCGACGGTGAATTGCCGTACGACGGAACAACTCGGTGACTGGCTCGGCGAGATCAACCGCCGAATCGCGGCACACGAGCAGGCGAGCGGCCGGCGCGCCGCGCCGTGGTGCCCCAACCTGATCGTGCATCGCTCCAACGCGCGGCTCGCCGACGATCTGAAGCTGCTGCTGCAGCAACGGCCGGAGGTGGTGATCACCAGCGTCGGCTCGCCGCAGCCGGTGATCGCGCCGCTGCACGATGTCGGCGCGATGGTGCTGGCCGACGTTGCGAGCATCCGTCATGCCGAACGCGCGGCAGCGGCCGGCGTCGACGGCCTGGTGCTGCTCACCGCCGGTGCCGGCGGACAAACCGGGTGGCTCAATCCGTTCGCCTTCGTGCGTGCGGTGCGGCAATTCTTCGACGGCGTGATCGTGCTTGCCGGCGGCATCAGCGACGGCGTCGCGCTGCGCGCCGCGATGACGCTCGGCTGCGATCTCGGCTACATGGGCACCAAGTTCATCGCCACCGAAGAGAGCCTCGCCGACCCGCGCTACAAGGCGATGCTGGTAGAGGCGAGCGCCGACGACATCCTGCTCACCAAAGCGTTCACCGGGCTACAGACCAACATGTTGCGGCCCTCGATCGTCGCCGCCGGGCTCGACCCGGACGATCTGCCGGAGCGCGGCGGCATCGATATCGGCAAGGACATCGATGTCGGCGCACGCGAGGATCGGCCGAAGCGGTGGCGCGACATCTGGAGCGCAGGCCATTCGGCGTCCGGCATCGGCGGCATCGTGCCGATCGCCGAGCTGGTGGCGCAGACCTCGGCCGAATTCCGCAACGCGGCGTAAGCTGCGCCGGCCATCGACGGCCGTGCGGCGCCGTGGCATGCTTCGGCGATAAACAAAAACACTCTCGGGAGACTACGCCATGAGGAGCTTTCGCGTCACCGATTTCGGCAAACCGTTGAGCGAAGACAACCGGCCGACGCCGGAACTGACCGGCACGCAGGTGCTGGTGCGCGTCAAGGCCGCCGGCATCTGCCATAGCGATCTGCACATATGGGAAGGCGGGTATGAACTCGGCCACGGCCGGAAGCGGCTGTCGCTGCAGGACCGCGGCGTCGCGCTGCCGCTGACGATGGGGCACGAGACCGTCGGTGAAATCGTCGCCGCCGGTCCTGATGCCAAGGACGCCAAGATCGGCGAGGTCGCGCTGGTGTATCCGTGGATCGGTTGCGGCGAATGCGACGTCTGCAAGGCCGGCGACGAGAACATGTGCCTGAAACCGCGGTTTCTCGGCGTGTATTGCGACGGCGGCTATTCGGACGAACTGATCGTGCCGCATCCGCGCTATCTGCTCAGCCTCGATGGTCTCGATCCGGTCACCGCGGCGCCCTATGCATGCTCCGGCATCACCACTTACAGCGCGCTGAAGAAGCTCGACTTCTGCCTCGACAGCCCGATCGTGATCTTCGGCGCCGGCGGACTCGGACTGATGGCGCTGGAGCTGCTTAAAGCAATGGGCGGCAAGGGCGCCATCATGGTCGATATCGACGCAGCCAAGCGCGACGCGGCACAGAAAGCTGGCGCGCTCGGCACCGTCGACGCGGCATCGCCGGACGCGCTGGCGCAGATCGCGGCCATCGCCAAAGGTCCGGTGCGCGGCGCGCTCGATCTGGTCGGTAATCCGCAGACCGCGCAGCTCGGCTTCGATTGTCTCACCAAGGGCGGCAAGCTGGTGATCGTCGGCCTGTTCGGCGGCGGCGCGCCATGGGCGCTGCCGTTCATCCCGATGCGCGCCATCACCATCCAGGGCAGCTATGTCGGCAATCTTGCCGAGACGCAGGAATTGCTCGACCTCGTCCGCGCCAAGAAGGTGTCGCCGATCCCGGTCACCAAGGTGACCTTGCCGCAAGCCTACGACGCGCTGCTCGATCTGCAGAAGGGCAAGCTGGTCGGCCGCGCGGTGCTGACGCCGTAGGCCTCGAACATCGCCTTCGTCATTGCGAGGAGGCGAAGCCGACGAAGCAATCCAGTTCGGTGCACGCGGCTGGATTGCTTCGCTCCGCTCGCAATGACGGGGAGATGTCCTGCTATTGATCGCCAGCGGCGATGCGCTCGGCTTCCGCGACGTCCTCCGGCGTGTTGGCGTTGAAGAACGGATCGAATGGCGTGACCGGCCACTCCACCTCGGCGCGCGGAGAACGCGCGGTGAAGCGTTCGACCTTGCGGATGTCCTCGTCGATCAGGGCGGTTCGCAATGCGTCGCGCAGCGCGATCGGCCATAGCGCGATCACCGGATGCAGATGGCCCCCCGACGCCGCCACGGCGATCTCGGCACTCCCGGCGCGTCGGGCCTGATCGAGCCGGGCCACCAGATCGCGCGGCAGAAACGGACAATCGCCCGGCACGGTCAGAACATGATGCGCGTCCGGCTGTGCCGTCGCGGCCCATTGCATCGCGGCCAGCACGCCGGCGAGCGGGCCGGGGAGGCCGTGCACCGTATCGGCGATCACCGGCAGGCCGAACGGGCCGAACCGGCTCGGATCGCCATTGGCGTTGAGCGCCAGCACGCCGCATTGCGGCTGCAGGCGGTCGATCACATGCGCGAGCAGCGGCCGGCCGGCGATCGACCGCAGGGGCTTGTCGCCGCCGCCCATCCGGCGGGCAAGGCCGCCGGCCAGGATGACGGCGGGTGGTCGAACATCAGCCATTGCGCACTCCGCGCGACGTCGTCACTCGGCAATGCCCGTGGTTAGCTCACCATGGCGCGGCTCGGCAATAAGAACGAGGCCGAAGGCAATTGACCGCGCGTCGCGGCTTCGTCATCGTCCGCCGCCATGGCCAAGACTGTTCTCGATCTCACCGGGCTGAAATGCCCGCTGCCGGTGCTCAAGACCCGCAAGGCGCTGCCGCGTTTGCAGCCCGGCGATGTGTTGGAAGTCCGCTGCACCGATCCGATGGCGCTGATCGATATTCCGGTGCTGATCGGCGAGACCGGCGATCGCATCACCGCGAGTGAACGCAGCGACGAGATGATCGTGTTCGTCATCGAGAAGCTCGCCAGCGCACCGGCTGTGGACGGTGCGCAGGACTGATAGCTCCGCCAAGGAACCATCGCCGACCGGCATCATTGATCTTCGTTCCGTAGGGAGGAGATCATGGCCCGGAAATATTCCAAGAAGGCGTCCGCCAAGGTCGGCCGCGCGATGAAGAAGCGCAAGGCCGGCACGCTGAAGAGCGGCGGCTCCGGCAGCAGGAAGGTCAAGAGCCGCAAACAGGCGATCGCGATCGGTCTGTCGGAAGCCCGCGCCGAAGGCGCGAAGGTGCCAAAGAAGAAGACCGGTAAGAAGGCCGCGAAGACGTCGAGCAAGAAGGCCACTAAGTCCGGCCGTAAGACGACGAAGAAGACGACCAAGAGGACGACGAAGTCCAGCAGCACGCGGGCCGGGACGAAGAAGTCATCGGGCCGCAAGTCGTCGAAGTCATCCAGCACGCGCGAAACATCCACCGCGCGAAAATCGTCTAGCCGCAAATCGTCGTCGCGCAAGTCTGGCAAGAACAAGTCTGCCAAGAAGAAGTCGTCGGACTGAACACGTACCACCCAAGCGCGAGTCATTCCGGGGCGCCGCGCAGCGGCGAACCCGGAATCTGGAGATTCAGGGTACTGACGGTTCGGCAGCGCGCCCGCAAACAACTTCGAGATTCCGGGGTCGCGAGCTGGCGCTCGCGCCCCGGAATGACGGTGTGGGGCAAAGC
>NZ_QPFS01000101.1:0-18617 GCF_010906995.1 Rhodopseudomonas sp. WA056
AGCCAACGTGCCGTACGACGAGGTGTTCGAGCTCGAGGACATCAACTCGGAGTTCGCGCAGGCCGACGTCGCGTTCGTGATCGGCGCCAACGACGTCACCAACCCGGCGGCCGAAGAGGATCCGACCTCGCCGATCTACGGCATGCCGGTGCTGCAGGTCTGGAAGGCCGGCACCGTGATGTTCATCAAGCGGTCGCTCGCTTCCGGTTACGCCGGCATCGACAACCCGCTGTTCTATCGTGACAACACCATGATGCTGCTCGGCGACGCCAAGAAGATGACCGAGAACATCGTCAAGGCGATGGCGCACTAACCGCCGACGCCCTGCCAGAAACGAAACGCCCGGCCGCAAGGCCGGGCGTTTTTGTTTGGGTCCAGACCCACTATCCACGTCATGGCCGGGCTCGTCCCGGCCATCCACGTCTTGCTGCGCGTCGATGCCGAAAGACGTGGATGCCCGGCACAGGGCCGGGCATCACGGAGGTTGGTGTAAGCCTCACATCCGGTGCATCACGCAGAGCTTGTTGCCGTCGGGATCGCGCAGGTAAGCGAGGTAGAGCTTCATGTCGCCCATCGCGCGGATGCCGGGCGGGTCTTCGCAACTCGTGGCGCCATTGGCGACGCCGGTGGCGTGCCAGGCGTCGGCCTCTTCCTGAGACTTCGCCACGAACCCGATCGTGCCGCCGTTGGCGGCGGTCGCCGGCTCGCCGTTGATCGGCTTGCTGACTGCGAAAGTGCCGGTCTTGGTGCGATAGAAGATGCGATGACGGTCGACCATCGCCGGCGCGATGCCGAGCGTGCCGAGCAGCTTGTCGTAGAAATCCTTCGCCGCTTCGAGATTGTTGGTGCCGATCATGACGTGTGAAAACATGGCGTTTCCCGTGTGCTCCTTGGCGTTTTCACCCTGAGGGTGCGCGCCGACTATACCGTCAGCCGCCCATCTGGCGATACCGTCCGCACACCGCTGCGCTGATTGTGCGCATGGCCCCGGCGTCGGATCGCCGGATGTCGGGCCGGCCGATCAGTGGTATCGGTCGATTGGTTGGCAGTGCTCTCGCCCGGAGAAAGAACGTCATGACGGTTGCGGCAAAATCCGAAATTCAGATCGATAACGCCGAAGTGCGGGTCACCGAGTGGCGGCTGCCGCCGGGGTCGGCGACTGGCCATCACACTCACGGCATGGACTACGTCGTGGTGCCGATGGCCGATGGCGAGATGACCATCGTGGCGCCGGATGGCACGCGGTCGATCGCTCAGCTCAAGGCCGGCCGGTCCTACGCTCGCAAGGCCGGTGTCGAGCACGACGTTCGCAACGAATCCGCCGCCGAAATCGTGTTTCTCGAGATCGAACTGAAAGCTTGAACTCTCGAAAAGTGGCCGCCCCCGCGGCCCCGTAAACCGCTTGGTGGCGCTCGAGTATACGCGCTCCGGTGCCACCGATCGGTCGCAGTTGATCCCTCAATCAGCCTCAAAGTTCCAGCATCACCTTTGCTGGTAAGAGGCCCGCCATGCTCAAATTCATCACCGAAAAACTTCTCGGGCAGATTCTGCCGTCGGTGGTCGCGACCGTGATCGCTGCTTACGTCGTCAATCAGTATATCGTCGCCAGGCCCGATGCGCCTCCTGCCGCCGCGCAGCAAGACGCCGCCAAGGCGGCCAAGCCGGCCGAGCCGGTCGCCGCCACGATGGCGCCGGAGCCCGCCAGGAGCGAGCCGGTGAAGAGCGAGCCGCTCAAGGTCAAGCTCGGCACCGACAAGGAGAAGCCCGCCAAGAGCGAGCCGGCCCGCGATCCCAATCAGGTGCTGCGCGCCGCTGTCGAGCGGCTGCGTGCGTCCGCCCCGGCCGAGGCCCCGCGCCTCAAGGAAGTGAGCGGTCGCGCCCCGGAGCCGTTGAAATCGCCGGAGCCGCCGCTACGGGCGCAGGAGCTGCCCCGGCTGCAGGAGACGACGCGCGTCGCCGCCCCGGCACTGCCGCCTGCGGTCAACGTCGCGCCCGGCAATTCGTCGATCGTGCCCAATGCCAATGTGTCGGCGACAGCCGCGTCGGTCCCGGTCAGCATCCGTCCGGCCGCCGCCGCCGATCTGAGCGACGGCGATCAGCGCCGGCCGACCCCCCCGGCCGATATCCCGGCAGCTCGCGCGGAGTCGTCGGGTGAGGGCGCTGCCGCCCGCAAGCCATCGGTCGCAGAGGATGTGCTGTTCACCGCGAAGTCGGTGATCCACTCGGTGCTGCCGCGGTAAGGACGCAGGCGTTATACACACCAGGAAATGCCCGGGCTCGTCTCGGGCATTTTGTTGTCTGCGGACCGCAAGATGCGGCGATCGGAGCAGCAACGAAAAACGCGAGCCCGGGGCCCGCGTTCTTCAAATTCAGTTCGGTTCGTCGCCGAAAGGCGCGATTAGCGCGCCGCCGCGGCCGGACGGCGGTCCGCGCCGAAAGCCGGCTTCGGCTTGCTCGGCAGCAGGCCTTCGCGCTGCAGCTTCTTGCGGGCGAGCTTGCGGGCGCGGCGTACGGCTTCCGCCTTCTCGCGCGCCTTCTTCTCGGACGGCTTCTCGTAATGTCCGCGCAGCTTCATCTCGCGGAAAATCCCCTCGCGCTGCATCTTCTTCTTCAGCGCCTTGAGGGCTTGATCGACGTTGTTATCGCGAACGAGAACCTGCACGCGGCATCCTCTTCAGAGTGATCGGATCGGAATTTATCGGATTAGGCGGGGCCGACAACGGCCAGGCCCTCCACCTAGAGGGCGCCCATGTACCAGATCGGGCCGGCAATGTCCACCTGACACGACAATTAAGTTCTGCAACGTTGGTCGGTTCCGTCAGCGTTTCGGAGGCTCGACCACAGTGACGTGGCCCATCTTGCGACCGGGGAGCGCGTGACGCTTGCCGTACAAATGCACCGTCGCACCGGGAACTGTCAGCCAGCGACCATAGTCGTGGACGTCGTCGCCGATCAGGTTGGTCATGGTCACCGCACCGTGGCGCACCGGTTCGGCCAGCGGCCAGCCGGCGATCGCGCGGATATGCTGCTCGAACTGCGACACCGAGGCGCCGTCCAGCGTCCAATGGCCGGAATTGTGCACCCGGGGGGCAATCTCGTTGACCAGCACTTTCGTGCCGTCGGCGGCCGGCACCACGAACATCTCGACCCCGAGCACGCCGACATAACCGAGGGCGTCGGCGATCGTCTTGGCGATCTGGCGGGCCTCGTCGGCGACGGCGTCGGCGATTGCGGCCGGGACCTTGGAAACCTTCAGAATGTGGTCGCGGTGCTCGTTCTCGGTGACGTCGTAGCTCACCACCTGACCGTCCGCGCCGCGTGCCGCGATCACCGAGATCTCCCGCTCGAACGGGACAAAAGCTTCGAGAATCGCGGCGCGGGTTTCGAGGCTGGCCCAGGCGGCTTCCGGATCGTCGCCCGGGCGCAGCATCATCTGGCCCTTGCCGTCGTAACCGAACCGCCGCGTCTTCAGCACCGCAGGCAGGCCGAGCCGGGCCACTGCGTCGCGCAGCGTCTGCGGCGAAGTAACGTCGGCATAGGCGGCGGTGCCGATTCCCAGCCTGGTGACGAAGTCTTTCTCTGCCAGCCGGTCCTGGGTGGTCTCCAGGATGGTGTGGCTCGGCAGCACCGGCTTGCGCGCCGCCAGCACCAGCACGGCGGAGGCCGGGACGTTCTCGAATTCATAGGTGATGACGTCGACCTCGGAGGCGAACGCTTCCAGCGCCTCGACATCGGCATATTCGGCGCAGGTGGCGTTCTGCACCACGTCGAATGCCGGCGAATCCGGGTCGGGTGAGAACACCTGGCATTTCAGCCCGAGTCGCGCTGCGGCCAGCGCCAGCATCCGGCCGAGCTGACCGCCGCCGAGGATGCCGATGGTGTCGCCGGGCTTCAGCGGTTCGCGATGGGATTCGCTCACGCTGCGCCCTCCGGACGGGCGGCTACCGAGTCGGTCTGCGCCTTGCGCCAGGCCGCCAGCCGCGTCGCCAGCGCCGCATCGGTCAGCGCCAGCACGCTTGCCGCCAGCAGCGCTGCATTGACGGCACCGGCCCTGCCGATCGCCAAGGTGCCGACCGGGATGCCGGCCGGCATCTGCACGATCGAGTACAGCGAATCCAGTCCCGACATCGTCTTGGACTCCACCGGCACGCCGAACACCGGCAGTTCGGTCAGCGCTGCGGTCATCCCCGGCAGATGCGCGGCCCCGCCGGCGCCGGCGATGACGATGCGGTATCCGGATGCCTTGGCGCCTTTGGCAAAGGCGTAAAGGCGATCGGGTGTGCGGTGCGCGGAAACGATCTGGGCGTCATGGGCGATATCGAGCGCGGTCAGGGTGTCGGCGGCGTGCCGCATCGTCTCCCAGTCCGACTGGCTGCCCATGATGATCGCGACGGGAGCTGTCATTAAATCGAGTCTTTCGAGCGATTCTGTCGAGAATCCAGAAGTATAGGTGGGAATCGGCGAGCCGCCTGCGGATCGCGGCCAACGCGCCGGGAATGCACTATCCTTTCTTGGTGAACAGCGGCAAGTGTTGTGGCGAATCTTCGGCTGATTCTGATGAAAAAGAAGCCCGTTCGCCCTGCAAAGCCCCGCCGTCCCGCCGATCGGCCGGCCGCCAAACCGGTCGCCAAGAAGCGCAAGCTGCCGCCGGCCGGGCCGCGTCAGGCTTCAGCCTTGCCCCGGGCCCGGGTCGCGGAGGGGAGGCTCCCGGCCGATCCGCAGGCCAAGATCCGGCGCCTGAAGGCCCAGCTCGCCGCTGCGTTGGCGGAAATCGACCTGCTGCGCGCCTCGGCCGAAACCGACTTCCTGCTCGGCATCGCCAACCGCCGCGGCTTCGAGCGGGAGCTCGGCCGGGCGCTCGCCTATATCAAGCGCTATGGCGCCAGCGGCGCGCTGATCATGCTCGATGTCGACCGCCTCAAGCCGGTGAACGATTCGCTCGGCCATGCCGCCGGCGACGTGGTGTTGAAGGCGGTGACCGAGGCGCTGCTGAGCCATGTTCGCGCATCCGACCTGATCGGCCGGCTCGGCGGCGACGAGTTCGCCTTGCTGTTGTGGAATCTCGGCGAGGCGGACGCGCATGCGAAGGCGTCTGTGCTGGAGGCCGCGGTCGATGCGCTGGCGATCCGCTACGGCGACCGGACGATCGCGGTCGGGATTTCCGCAGGTGTGGCGATGCTGAAGCCGGAGATGGACAGCGCCGCTGCGCTCGAGGCTGCCGACCGTGCGATGTATGCGCGCAAGGCTGAACGCCGGGCCGCCTCCGGCGCGCCGCTCAGGCGATGATGTCGGGCGTGATCTGATCTTCGATGAAGGAGATGCGATCGCGCAGTGCCAGCTTTCGCTTTTTCAATCGCTGCAGCCGCAACAGATCGGGTGCCGGCGAATGATGCAGCGCATCGATCGCGGCGTCGAGATCGCGATGCTCTTGTTGCAGTCTGGCCAGCTCGGCACCGAGGTCGCCCTCGTCTTCGTCGGTCATGATCAGTGTCGGCTTGAACCGGCTCACGAACTGAAGGCCGGTTGCGGAGGAATGTCGATCAGTTCGGCGTCATTATCGCCTTTGCGGCGTTGCGAGCAAGCGGCGCCGTTCCGCATTGCGCCGAGTACGACCTTCGTCAGGTGAATAATCCCGGGATGGGGTCGGTGAATTGCCGAATGCACGCGGTTTGCTCGCATCCTCGGGTGTTTCCGAGGCACATGGACGAGCTCGAATCATTTCAAGTCGGCCGCGAAATTATGACGCGCGTATTTCAAGACCTATCGACAGAAGCCACCAGAGATGTACACTTCTTCGTCCGGATGGAAACTCAGTCTCACCAATAGAGGAGGTTTCGTATGGCAATTCAGGCACATCTCGTCGAACTGGAACGCAAGCACAAGGTTCTGGAGAACGAATTGCACGACGCTCTCGCCCATCCCTCCACGGACGATACGCGTATCGCCGATCTGAAACGCCGCAAGCTGATGGTTCGGGATCAAATCGTGAAGCTGAAGCAGACCACCACCAGCCTCCACTGAACTTCCTCACCGCACTGCAACAAAGCTGAGCCGGCGCTCTTCGTGCGCGATGCACGTCAGGCGCAAGGTACAGCCTGCGGGATTCTCGTTCGCCTCTGACGCCGAAGAGCCTTCCGGGCGGCGCCAGAGGGACTTGAGCGATCCCGATCTGACTGCGATCTGCGCCGGTCATGCCGTCCCGATGAGGCGACGTGATCGGCAATCGCCGAGATGAAGGTCATCTCGTGGTCCAATGCCGCTGATGGACCGAACCCCAAAGCCTCAAAAGAAGCCGAATCCAAGAAGGCCGAATGCCGAAAAGGGGGACTGATCACTCATCCCCTTGCGCGCAGGGCGTGGACCTCGCCCCGAAATCCTCACCCCGAAATCCTCATAGTGAAATCATGTATCGACTGAAGCCGATGCGGATCGCTTCGGACGGTCTGCGCCGCCGGTGGCAGACACGATGCCGGCGTCAGGATCGACGCCACAGCCACACAGCCGCCGACGACGCAGCGTCATTTGGTCGACAACACGTCTTTGAACCGTTCCCACTGCTTGGCGGTGAAGCGCACAAACTGGACCTGCTCGATCGGAAGATGATCGCCCGCCGTGGTCGGACTTTGAGGCCCGGCAGCAACATCGGCAGCTCCAGATCCTCGATCGAAAGCGCCAGCTTCATGATGTTGTCCCGACACAGATCGTTGCGCGGATCTCCGATCAGCCGGTGAGATCGGCGACATGGTCGGCAATCGCCAAAGAGGCGGTCAGGCCGGGCGATTCGATCCCGAACAGGTTGATCAGCCCGGCTACCCCGTGCTCGGCGGGGCTTTGCACCACGAAGTCCTGCACGGCGACCGCCGGCGGCACGATCTTCGGTCGGATGCCGGAGTAACCCGGCGACAACGCGCCGTCCGGCAGATCCGGCCAGTATTTGCGGATCGCCGGATAGAACCGGGCCGCGCGGGCGGGGTCGACCACGTAGTCGATCTCGTCGATCCATTCGACATCGGGCCCGAACTTGGCCTGACCGCCCAGATCCAGCGTCAGATGCACGCCGAGCCCGCCCGGCTCCGGCACTGGATAGATCAGGTGCGTAAACGGCGCCCGCGCGCTGCAGGTGAAGTAGTTGCCCTTCGCGAGATACGCCGTCGGCACCAGTTCCGGCGGCATCGTGGCGATCGTGCGCGCCACCGCGGGGGCACCGAGGCCGGCCGCATTGATCAGCAGTCGGCAGCCGAGGGTCATCGGCGTCTCGCCGCCGATCTCGAGCACCAGAGATCCACCTTCGCGGCGCGCCGACAGCAGCGGCGCGTGAAACGCGAACGCCGCGCCGGCCGCTTCGGCGTCGCCACGCAGCGACAGCATGTAACCGTGACTGTCGACGATTCCGGTCGACGGCGACAGCAGCGCCGCGACACAGGCGAGCGCCGGCTCGATCGCCTTCGCTTCGGTGCCGTCGAGCACGCGCATGTCGTCGACGCCGTTGGCGGCGGCGTGGGCGCGGATCGACTCCAATTTGTCGGCTTCCGCCGCGTTGGTGGCGACGATCAGCTTGCCGCAACGCCGGAAGGCGACGCCGTGGTCGGCGCAGTAATCGTACAGGGCGTGCCGGCCGGCGACGCAGAGCCGCGCCATCAGGCTGCCCGCCCGATAGTAAATCCCGGCATGGATCACTTCGCTGTTGCGGGACGAGGTTCCGGTGCCGATCGATTCCGCGGCCTCGACCACGATCACTTCGCGGCCCTGCTGCGCCAGCTTCCGCGCGATCGCCAGACCGACCACGCCCGCGCCGACCACGACGCAGTCAACTTCTTCCATCACTCGCACTCTTGGTTGGTGATCCTGTCCCGAGCGGAGCTTATGACGGGGTTAACCATCCCGGGTCAATTGATGAAAATTGCCGCGTTACCACCCCGCCCGGCCGATGGTGTTTACATGTTCCAAAGGTCTCTTGCATCACACTCCGATTGCAATTTCTGGGTGTTCTATGGTGGCGTGGATTGGGAAGGCGGGTAGGGGCGCAGGATTGGCTGCGGTGACGACCGGTCTTCCTTCGGGTGCGATCGCGGCAGAGAATCTTGCCCCGCCGAGCTATTTGGGCGGAAGCGAGCCGGAGGTCGTCTGGGGACTGCTGATCGGCGGCCTGGTCGTCGCGTCGTTCATGTGCGCGATCGCGCTGTGGGCGACCTCGATGCTGCGCAAGCAGCGCCGCGCCCAGCGCCGCAAGAACATGCTGGTCGATTCCGTGCTCAACAAGCTGCAGCAGGGCGTCGTGATCGCGGACGCATCCGGCCGCATCGTGTTCTGCAACGATCGCTACCTCGAGATGTATCGGCTGACTCGTGCCGAGGTGCCGCGCGGCCTGCACGGCCGCGAATTGCTGACGCTACGCCGCGCCCGCGGCATGCTCGATGTGTCCAACGACGACTTCTACCGGAACGCCGGATTGCCGGGCGGCTACGTGTCCGAGCTTCCCGACGGGCGCTGCATCCAGGTCAAATTCTCCCGGCTCGCCAACGGCGGCACGATCGCCACCCATGACGACTGCAGCGAACTGCGCCGGGTCACCAGGGAGCTCTCCACCACCAAGCAATTCCTGGAATCGGTGATCGACAACATTCCGGTTTGCGTCGCCGCCAAGACCATCGACGACGGTCGCTACATCCTGGCCAATCGCGCGTTCGAGACGTTGTCGGGCCTGAGCCGCGACCGAATCATCGGATCCACCGCCGACGATCTGTACCCGCCGCGTTCGGCCGCAAACATCCGCGAGGCGGACCGGAGCGCGCTGAAATCCAGCGCTGGCTCCGACACCTCCGAGCTCACCGTCGAGATCGGGCAAGGCGAGCGCGTTCTCGCCAGCAACCGCGTGGTGGCCCGCAACGAACGCGGAGAGCCGGAATTCCTGATTGCGCTGTTCGAGGACGTCACCAACCGGCGCGCGCTGTCGATCGAACTGGAAAAGACCAAGCGGTTTCTCGAGCTGGTGATCGACAACATTCCGGTGGCGCTGACGGTGCAGAACACCGCGGACGGTCGCTACGTGCTCGCCAATCGCGGCGCGGAGATCATCTTCAACCGTCGCCGCGAAGACGCCACCGGGCTGACCACCGCCGAAATCTTCAACACCAAGGAAGCGCGACTGATCGCCGAGCGCGACGAACTGGCGATCCGCAAGGGAGGCCTGGTGGTCGAGGAGCATCCGATCTCGACCGCCGGCGGACTGCGCCTGTTCGTCACCCGGCGCATGACCGTCACCGACGAGGCCGATCAGGCGCACTATCTGATCAAGACCCATGTCGATGTCACCGACCGACGCCAGACTGAGGCGCGGATGGCCCACATGGCGTACCACGACGGCCTTACCGACTTGCCGAACCGTGATGCGTTCCTCAAGTCGCTGACCCAGATGATCGAGGCGTGCGACAATGCGGTCGACGAATTCGCCGTGCTCAGCGTCGACCTCGACGGTCTGAAGGAAATCAACGACGTGTTCGGCCACGCGATCGGCGACAAGCTGCTGGTCGAGGTGGCGCGGCGGATCGAATGGGCTGCGCGCGGCGGCGTGGTGGCGCGTCTGTCCGGCGACGAATTCGGCCTGATCATCGACGGCCCGCAGCCGGCCGCGGCCCGCGAACTGGCCAGCATGGTGGCGAAGGCGCTGGTCCCGGGCTTCGTCATCGACGGCAAGACGGTTCGGATCGGCGTCACCACCGGCATTGCGCTGTTCCCCGCCAACGGCACCGATGCGGCCTCGCTGCTCGCCAATGCCGGCGCCGCGCTGTTCCGCGCTAAGGCAAAAGCGCGCGGCTCGGTCACGGTGTTCGAGCCGGAGATGGACATGCAGATCCGCGACCGGCGGGTGCTGCATCAGGATCTGTCGAATGCCATCCGTAACGGCGAGATGTCGCTGTACTACCAGCCGCAGGCGTCGAGCACCAAGCGGGTCGGCAACAACGACATCGTCGGCTTCGAAGCGCTGACGCGGTGGCGGCATCCGACCCGCGGCTTCGTGCCGCCGAGCGAGTTCATTCCGCTCGCGGAGGAGAGCGGGCTGATCGTCGAGTTGGGCGAATGGATCCTGCGCGAGGCCTGCCGTCAGGCAGCGTCCTGGGCGCGTCCGTTGCAGGTCGCCGTCAACCTGTCGCCGGCGCAGTTCCTCAACACCGATCTGGTCGCCTTCGTCCATGGCGTGCTGTTGCAGACCGGGTTGGAGCCCGGGCGGCTGGAGCTGGAGATCACCGAAGGCGTGCTGATCGACGACTTTGATCGCGGCCTGTCGCTGCTGCGCCGGCTGAAGGCGCTCGGCGTCCGGGTGTCGATGGACGATTTCGGCAGCGGCTATTCCTCGCTGACCTATCTGCAAGCGTTCCCGTTCGACAAGATCAAGATCGATCGCGCCTTTATCATGAATCTCGGCCGCAATCCGCAATCGGCCGCGATCGTCCGCGCCGTGATCGGGCTCGGACACGGTCTCGGCGTGACGCTGGTGGCCGAGGGCGTCGAGACCCAGGATCAGCTCGACTTCCTGGTCGACGAGGCCTGCGACGCGGTGCAGGGCTATCTGATCGGCAAGCCGGCGCCGATCGATCAGTATCGCTGGCTGGTCGGGCTCGACCCGCTCGAAGACAGCGCTCCGGCGCGCGCACGCGAAGCGGGCTGATCGCCCGCCGTGTGCGGCGCGCTACGCTCGCTTGCCGCCGCTCAGGCGCCGCTGTCGCCAGCGCCAGATTTGCCGCCGAACGCCACCGGGGTCTGCGGCCGTTCGTCGACCTGCAGGGTGAACAGATCCGGTCGCGAATAGTGACCGACCGCATCGAAGTCCAGCGTCGCTCCGAGAATGTCGTCGGTGTCGATGTCCGCGGTCAGGATGCCCTCCTCGTCGAGCAGCGGTCCGGCGAGGATTTCGCCGAGCGGACCGACGATCACCGAACGGCCGTGCATCATCCACTCGTCGGGACCGGCCTCGATCCGACTGGCATAGTCGGCCGGGAAGTCCGAGCGCCGCATCACCTGGCAGGCGCCGATCACGAAGCAGCGGCCTTCCAGGGCGATGTGACGCATGGTGGCGATCCAGGTCTCGCGGTCGTCGGCGGTCGGCGCCGCCCAGATCTGCACGCCCTTGGCGTAGTAGGCGGCGCGCATCAGCGGCATGTAGTGCTCCCAGCAGATCGCGCCGCCGAGCCGGCCGTAGGGCGTATCGACCACCGTCAGGGTCGAGCCGTCGCCGAAGCCCCACACCAGCCGCTCCGAGCCTGTCGGCATGATCTTGCGATGGATGCCGAGCAGGCCGGTCGGCGCCAGATACAATGCCGTGCAATACAGCGTGCCGCCGTCGCGCTCGATCACGCCGACCACGGCGTGGATATCGTGCTCGGCGCAGGCGGCGACGAGCTGGTCGACCTCCGGGCCGGGGATGGTGATGGCGCCGCGGACGTAGCGGGCGAAATCCTCGCGGCCTTCCGGCGTGCGGCGACCGATCGCGCAGCCGAAATCGAGGCCCTTCGGATAGCCGCCGATGAAGGCTTCCGGAAACACCACGATCTTCGCGCCTTTGGCGGCGGCGTCGCCGAGCAACGCGACGGTGCGGGCGGTCGCGGCCGCGGCGTCGAACGGAACGGTCGTCGCCTGAACTGCCGCGACTTTCAACTTGGCCATTTGATGAGTCCTTATGATGCGGTGGTGGAGATGATCTGCGCATCCTGCCAGAGCGGACGGTCGAGATCGAACAGGTCGCGGGTGCGGGTGTAGGCGGAGGCGCCGTGCATCCGGCCGACCAGATCGAGCGCGGCGTGGTCGACGCGCGGGCGCTCCGGATCGCCGGTCAGGACGTGCTGAGCGTAGTGCGCGTGCAGCACCTCGCCGACCACCATTACCTGGCCGGGGCCGGTGTCGAGCCAGTGCGTCAGGCGACATTCGAATGCGACCGGAGAGGCGGCGATGCGCGGCGGGGCAATGGCGACGCTCGGCAGCGTCTCCAGCCCCGCGAGATCGAGCTCGTCGATCTCCGGCGGAGCTTCGACGCAGGTCGCGTTCATCGCCTCGACCAGATTGAATGGAACCAGATTGACGACGAATTCGCCGGTGGAGCGGATGTTGGCGGCGGTATCCTTCGGCGCGTCGGGCCGCGCCAGAATACCAAGCGCGACCACGGGGCGGTCGGCGCCGAACATGTTGAAGAACGAGTAGGGCGCAGCGTTGATGCAGCCGCCGGGCGCGCGCGTGACGACCCACGCGATCGGGCGTGGCATGATGGTCGAGGCGAGCAGGCGATAGCGATCAGCGCCGGACATCTGGGCGAAGTCGAAGTGGCGTTGAGGCTGTTCGACGCTGGCGAAGGGCTTGTCGCTCGGCCGATCTAACACATCGACCGGAGATGATATCAGCGTAGTACTCATCACGATCCTGCCACCGCGGCGCTGCGCGGGTGAAAGTCAGTTATCCGTCATGGCCGGGCTTGTCCCGGCCATCCACGTCTTTTTTGCGGTCCAAGCTGCAAGGCGTCGATGGCCGGCACGAGGCCGGCCATGACGAGGTTGAGAGACGTGCCAAAATCCATTGGCAGAAGGTTCGGACGTGATGGTCGTTCTCAGGCCCGGGTGATCTTCACGCTCTTCGGGTCGAAGCCCTGCGCAGCCGCTTCCTTGTCGACTGCGCTGGCGATCGTGGTGTCGACGAATTTGCTGACCTCCGGCACGCGCGGCAGCAGCTTGTTCTCGACGCCCCATTTGGCGAGCAAGTCCATCTTGGCGATTTGCGCCGGAGTCAGCGTCGCCTTGATGTCGGTGAACGACTTGGCGCTCCACGCCGGATCGTAGCTCGACGCCTTCTCCAGCACTTCGACCGGAATGTTCTTGGCGGGCTCCAGGGTGCGGAACCAGCCGTTGACCAGATCGTGGTTCTGGCTGGCGAAGAACAGCGCCTCGGAGTTCGCCTTCAGCATCCGCTTCAGCACCGCGGGGCGATCCTTGAAGAAACGGTTGTTGGCGGCCAGCACGATCACCGGCGTCACGTTCTGCGACACCACCTGGGCGTGGCCGGCGTTTTCGAAGAACGACACGAACGGATCGTAGGTGAAGAACGCGTCGATCCGCTGCGCGCCGACGGCGTCGGCGAGTTCGGCCGGGCCGACATTGACGAAGGTGACGTCCTTGCCCGGGACCAGCCCGGCCTTCAGCACGGCTTCCTGCGCGTTCTGGAATGCGGTGATGCCGAAGGTGCCGTAGATCTGCTTGCCCTTGAGGCCGGCGAGATCGGTGATGCCGGACTTCTTGGTGGTCAGTACCGCGGAGCGGAAGATCGCCTGCGACGACACCGTGGTCACCGGCGCGCCGATCGCCATCGTGGTGACGGCGGCGAAATCGGACAGCGTGCCGATATCGCCGGCGCCGGAGACCAGCGCCTCGGTGATCGCCGGCGAGGCGGCGAGCTGGATCATCTCCATCTTCAGGCCGTTACGCTCCGCGATGTCCGTGCGCATCAGCACATGGGCGATCTGGGCCGAGACGGTGGTGGTGTTGAACCAGCACATCTTGACGACGTCGCCTGCCTGCGCGTGCAGGATCGACGGTGCCGCGAGCGGCATGGTGGCGGCGAAGCCGGCGGCGAGCTGTCCGAAGCGGCGGCGCGATACGATGGTTGTCACGGTCTATTCCCCCTTTTGCCATTCAGGCTTCAGTGTCTCCCAAAGGTCTTTCACGGTGGAGACGAACCATGGATCGGAACGCATTTCGGCGGTGCGCGGCCGCGGCAGCGGCACCAGCACTTCGTCGCGCACCCGGCCGGGGCGCGGGCTCATCACCACGACGCGGTCGGCGAGGAACACCGCCTCGTCGATACCGTGGGTGACGAAGATCACCGTCTTGCCGGCCTCGGTGGAGATCCGGGCGATTTCTTCCTGCAGCAGCACGCGGGTCTGCGCGTCGAGCGCGCCGAACGGCTCGTCCATCAGCAGGATGTCGGGATCCGGTGCCAGCGCGCGGGCGATCGCGGCGCGCTGCTTCATGCCGCCGGACATCTGGTGCGGATATTTGTCTTCGAAGCCGGCGAGGTGAACGGTCTTGATCAGTGCGCGGGCGACTTCGGCGCGCTCGGCCTTCGGCATGCCCTTCGCCTTCAGGCCGAACTCGACATTCTGCTGCACCGTCATCCAGCCGAACAGCGCGTAGTCCTGGAACACGACAGTTCGCGAGGCGTCGGGTTTGCTGATCGGCTTGCCGTTCTGCAGGATCTGGCCGCTGGAGGCGGACTGGAAGCCGGCGATGATACCGAGCAGCGTCGACTTTCCGCAGCCCGACGGGCCGAGCAGCGAGATGAACTCGCCTTTCTTGATGCGCAGCGATACGCCGTCGAGTGCGATCACCGCCTGATGCGTCGTCTTCGAGTCATAGACTTTGCCGACGTTGCGGATGTCGATCTGGACATCGGCCGCTGCGGCGCGAGCGGCGGTCGCCGGCGCGGCGGCGGGGATGGCGGCTGTGGCCAATGCGATGTTTGCGCTCATGGTGATGCCCTCAGCTACGCTCGGAAGGAGCCCACGCATTCACGCGCCGCTCGATGCGTTCAAGGATCGCCGACATCGCAAATCCGATCAGTCCGATGGTCACCATGCCGGCGACGACGTTGTTGATCTGGAACAGCATGCGCGATTGCTGGATCAGGTAGCCGAGCCCGGTCTGGGCGGCGATCAGCTCTGCGGTGACGACGCACATCCAGCCGACGCCCAGCGCGATGCGCAGGCCGGGCAGGATGATCGGCAGCGAGGCCGGGATCAGTACGTCGGTGAAAAGCTGCCAGGGCTTGGCGCCGAGGCAGAGCGCGGCGTTCATCTGGTTGCGGTCGAGGCCACGGATCGCCGTGTAGGTGGCGATGAACACCGGGAACACCGCGCCGAGAAAGACCAGGAAGTAAGAGGCCGCGTCGCCGAGGCCGAACCACAGGATGGTGATCGGGATCCAGGCCAGCGGCGGGATCGGCCGCAGCGCTTCGATCACCGGCCGCACATAGTCCGACACCGTGCGCCACCAGCCGCAGAGCAGACCGAGGGCGAGCCCGACCACGCAGGCCAACAGAAACCCGACCGCAACGCGCTGCAGGCTGGCGCCGAGGTGCACCCAAAGTGAGCCGTCGAGCGCAAGATCCCACAGCGCTTCGGCGATCGCGACCGGCGACGGCAACAGGAAGCCGTCGACCAGATTGAGCTGGGTGATCGCCTGCCAGATCACGAAGAACGCCGTGAGGCCGACTGCGGCCCGCATCGGCCGCCCCGCAAAGATGTCCTGAATCATCGCGTACCGCGGCCTCATCGGTTCGACCGGCAGGCGGCCCGCATCGGCTTCCGCTTCCATCTGCAATCCTCCTTTGGTCGCGCTCTGTCCCTCGCGTGACGATCTACCTTGGAATATGTCGGATAAATCCGTCAATCCAGAAACCGGGCTGTAGCGGTATATAAATCGAGCAGAACCGCAAATTATCAGCTTAACTTGGCGTCATATGCTGGCCGATTGTGCAATGCAGTAGATTTCATGCCAAAATCATCGGATAAATCCGACAATAGACGTTGCGGCCGAGATCGGACATGGTCGGCGCGCTTCGGCGGTTGGGGGACAATGTTGGATATCGAAGGAAAACTGGCCCGGATCGGCATCACCGGGACGCTGTACAAGCTGTACCTGACCGCTGTCGGCCTTGGCGGTGCCTCGGTGACGGCGGTTGCGGCCAAGGCCGGGTTGCCGCGTACGACCGCACACGATGCGCTCGCCAAGCTGGAGGCCGAGGGGCTGGTCCGGTTCGTCGACCACGGTAAGCGGCGCTTCGTCGTCGCCCAAGAGCCCGGCATCCTGCTGGAGCGGCTGGAAGCGCGTCGGCAGATGCTGGAAGACGTGATGCCGGTGCTGCGCTCGATGTATCACCACGAGAGCGGCCAGCCCAACGTCCGCTTCCATCCCGGCCCCGACGGCATCCGCACCACGCTGTGGGACACGCTGTCCGGCGGCGACAAGGTGCTGCGTGCCACGCTGTCGATGCGCGAACTGATGGCCGAGCCGGGGCTGGAGGAAATGGAGCACTATCTGCAGGAGCGCGCCCGCCGCGGCATCTGGCTGCGGGTGATCCGCTCGGTCGAGCGCGACATCGCGCCGATCTGGCCGTCCAGCCAGGAATTGCGCCGCGAGCTGCGCTACGCGCCGCACGAACATACCCTGGCGATGACCTGTTTCATCTATGGCAACAAGGTCTGCCTGATCTCGTCCGCCCGCGAGAGCTACGGGCTGATCATCGACAGTGCGGAATTCGCCGCGTTCCAGGCCTCGATGTTCGACGCGATGTGGAGTCTCAGTACGCCGGATACCCAGCCGGCGATCCTGACGCCCGACGGCGAAGGATGAGCGAAGTACCGGCGTTCGCGACGGTTGAGTAGCGTGCGATAGGCCGCTACAGCTTGCGGTTCTGATCGAACCGGCCCGGAGCTGCAGAGACGCTGAGGAAATGACGGAGCACGCAGGATATCCCGCGCCGGCCGAGGTTGCCGGCGAGCCGCTGTTGCGTATCGAAGCCGTGGAGAAACGGTTCGGCGGCTTCGTCGCCGTCGACCGGCTGTCGCTGGACATCAAGGCGGGCGAATTCTTCGCGCTGCTCGGCCCCAGCGGTTGCGGCAAGACGACGCTGCTGCGGATGCTGGCGGGCTTCGAGACGCCGGATGCCGGGCGTATCCTGCTGAACGGCGTGGATATCGCCGCGGTGCTGCCGCACGAGCGCCCGGTCAACATGATGTTCCAGAACTACGCGCTGTTTCCGCACCTCAACGTCGCGGCCAACATCGCATTCGGGCTGAAGCGGGCCCGGCTGCCGCGCAAGGAGATCAAGGCGCGGGTCGCCGAGATGCTGGCGCTGGTCAGGCTCGAAGGGCTGGGCAAGCGTAAGCCGGATCAGCTCTCCGGCGGCCAGCAGCAGCGCGTCGCGCTGGCGCGGGCGCTGGCGCTGCGCCCGAAGCTGCTGTTGCTCGACGAGCCAATGGCGGCACTCGACAAGAAGCTGCGCGAAAGCACCCAGCTCGAACTGATCGCCCTGCAGAAGCGGCTCGGCATGACCTTCGTGATCGTCACCCACGATCAGCAGGAGGCGATGACGGTGGCCGACCGCATCGGCGTGATGCGCGCCGGCAAGCTCGATCAGGTCGCGGCGCCGCGGCAGCTCTACGAGGCGCCGGCCTCGCGCTGGGTCGCGGAGTTCGTCGGCGACGTCAACATGCTGGAAGGCAGCGTCGCCGGCCGCGATCACGGCCGCATCACCGTCGCGACCGGTGGGGCCGGCGAGGTTGTAGTGGCAGAGCCGCGCGAGGCGATCGAGGCCGAAGCGATCTGCGTGGCGATCCGGCCGGAGAAGATCAAGCTGTCGCTGCGCGGACCGGCCGCCGATGCCGGCCATGCCGACGCGATCAATCGGCTCGACGGTACCATCACCGACATCGGCTATGCCGGCGGCATGACCAGCTACAAGGTCCGACTCGATCACGGCGCGACGCTGCTTGCCGCGATGGCCAACACCACGCGGCTCGACGTCGACGCCTATCATGCCGGCCAGCACGTGGTGGCGTGGTTCTCGCCCGACGATTGCGTGGTGCTGACGCGATGAGCGGCCGCCGGATCTTCACCAAGCCGGCGCGGCTCGCGGCTGTCGCGCCTTACGTCTGGATGCTGCTGTTCTTCCTGGTGCCGTTCGGCTTCGTGGTGAAGATCGGCCTGTCGCACACTGCGATCGCCCAGCCGCCTTATACGCCGGTGTTCGACCTCGGCGCCGGCTGGGCGGCGCTGAAGGCGGCGTTCGGGGCGCTGTCGCTCGACAATTTCAGGCTGATCTTCGGCGACGATCTGTACCTGCTGTCGTATTTGCGCAGCCTGACCGTGGCCGCGGTGTCGACCGCGATTCTGCTTCTGATCGGCTATCCGATCGCGTTTGCGATGGCGCGGCTGCCGCGCGGCTGGCAGCCGCTGGCCATGATGCTGGTGATCGTGCCGTTCTGGACTTCGTTCCTGATCCGGATCTACGCCTGGATCAACATTCTGCAGCACGACGGCCTGCTCAACCAGCTCCTGCTGGCGCTGCACATCGTGTCGAAACCGGTGGTGTGGCTGTCGACCGACACTGCGATGTATATCGGCCTCGTCTACTCCTACCTGCCGTTCATGGTGCTGCCGCTGTACGCGACGCTGGCGAAGCTGCCGCATTCGCTGTCGGAAGCGGCCGCCGATCTCGGCGCCTCGCCGCGCCAGGCATTCTGGCTGGTGACGTTCCCGCTGTCGCTGCCCGGCATCGGCGCGGGCGTGCTGCTGTGCTTCATCCCGATCGTCGGCGAGTTCGTGATCCCGGACCTGCTCGCCGGCTCGACATCGCCGATGATCGGCCAGACGCTGTGGCTGGAGTTCTTCACCAACCGCGACTGGCCGGTCGCCTCGGCCCTCGCGGTGCTGCTGCTCGGCGTGTTGCTGCTGCCGCTCCTGATCTACGAGCGGGCGCAGCGGCGTCAGCTCGAAGGGAGGTCGTGATGGCGTTGCTGATGACAGACCTCACCGCGAGCGTTGCCTTCTCCCTCCCCCCTTGCGGGGGAGGGAGAAGGC
>NZ_QPFS01000102.1:0-18238 GCF_010906995.1 Rhodopseudomonas sp. WA056
CAAGAAGAAACTGGCGGCGTAATCGCCGCGACGATCCTCCGGGAGGACATCACGATGACCACGCCGAACACGGAGCTGTGGGAGGTCTTCATCCGCAGCCGCAACGGGCTGGCGCACAAGCACGTCGGCTCGCTGCACGCCGCCGACGCCACGCTGGCGCTGCAGGCCGCGCGCGACATCTACACTCGCCGTGGCGAAGGCCTGTCGATCTGGGTGGTGCCATCGAACGCGATCACCGCGAGCGATCCCGCCGACGCCGGCATGCTGTTCGAGCCAGCGGAAAGCAAGATCTATCGCCATCCGACGTTCTACGAAGTGCCCGACGAAGTCGGGCATATGTAAATCGTTGATGTGGGAATAAGCACGCCGACCCGGACTCTACGTCGTCATGCCCGGGCTCGTCCCGGGCATCCACGCCTTCCGGCATGTGCGGCAAACAAGACGTGGATGGCCGGGACAAGCCCGGCCATGACGGAAGGCTCGACAAATCTCAGCGAGACGCGTGCATGTCCCTCACCACTACTGACACCCCGCTCTTCACCTTCGCGCTGCGCCGCGCCGACGATGCGCTCGTGCTCGGGCATCGGCTGTCGGAATGGTGCGGGCATGCGCCGATGCTGGAAGAGGACATGGCGCTGTCGAACATCGCGCTCGACCTGATCGGACAGGCGCGCGAGCTCTACAGCTATGCTGGACAGGTCGAGGGCCGGGGCCGCGGCGAGGATCAGCTGGCGTACCTGCGCGAGGAGCGGCACTACCAGAACCTATTACTGGTCGAGCAGCCGAATGGCGATTTCGCCCGCACCATCGCCCGGCAACTGTTCTACTCGGCATTCGCCGATCCGTATTGGCGAGCGATGATGCAATCGTCCGACGCCACGCTTGCCGCAATTGCCGCCAAGTCGGAAAAGGAAAGCGCCTATCATCTCCGCCATGCCGCCGAGTGGATGATCCGGCTCGGCGACGGCACCGATGAAAGCCATCGCCGCGCCCAGGACGCTGTCGATGCGCTGTGGGCGTTCACCGGCGAGCTGTTCGAGGCCGACGATGCCGAGCGCCGGCTGATCGAGGCCGGCGTCGCGATCGATCCGGCGAGCCTCCGTGGTGCTTGGCAAAGCACGATCGAGACCGTGCTGCGCGAAGCGACGCTGACCGTGCCGGGCAATCCATGGATGCAGCAGGGCGGCCGCAGCGGCCGCCACACCGAGCATCTCGGCCGGCTGCTCGCCGAGTTGCAGCACATGCAGCGGACCTATCCGGGGCTGAAATGGTGACGCTGACGGGGAGCGACGCCGAGCTGCGGCAGCGCGCCTGGGATGCCGCCGCCACGGTGTGCGATCCGGAAATCCCGGTGCTGAGCATCGCCGATCTCGGCGTGCTGCGCGAGGTCCGCGTCGAACAGGGCCGCGTCGAAGTTGCGATCACCCCGACCTATTCGGGGTGTCCGGCGATGAACATGATCGCACTCGAAATCGAGACCGCACTGGCGCGCGCCGGAATCGCGGATGCGCGGGTCAAGACAGTATTGGCGCCGGCCTGGACCACCGACTGGATGAGCGAGGCCGGCCGCGCCAAGCTGAAGGATTACGGCATCGCGCCGCCGCAGGCGACCGGCTCGCGCCGGGCGCTGTTCGGCGCTCTCGAAATCGCGTGCCCGCAGTGCGGTTCGACCGACACCGAGCAATTGTCCGAATTCGGCTCGACCTCGTGCAAGGCGCTGTGGCGCTGCAAGAGCTGCCGCGAACCGTTCGATTATTTCAAATGCCATTGAGCGCCGCCATGAACATCTCTGCCAGCATTCCGCGCTTTCATCCGCTGATCATCGCCGATCTGCGCCGCGAGGGTCGCGACGCGATTTCGCTGAGTTTTGCGATTCCGCCGGAGCTTGCGGGCGCCTATCAGTTCGTGCCGGGCCAGTATCTGACACTGCGCACCACGATGGACGGCGAGGAAGTGCGGCGTTCCTATTCGATCTGCTCCGGCCCGGACGACGGCGAGCTCAGGATCGCGGTGAAGAAGGTCGACGGCGGCGCGTTCTCGGTGTGGGCGACCGAGGAGCTGAAGGCTGGCGACACGATCGAGGTGATGACGCCGACCGGCCGGTTCGGCGCGCTGCACGCGGCGGAAGACACGCGCACCTATGTGGGCTTTGCCGCCGGCAGCGGCATCACGCCGATCCTGTCGCTGATCAAGGGCGTGCTGGCGCGCGAGCCGGGCAGCCGGTTCTTCCTGTTCTACGGCAACCGCACCACCGATCAGATCCTGTTTCGCGCCACGTTGGAGACGCTGAAGGACCGCTACCTCGACCGGTTCGCGGTGTTTCATATGCTGTCGCAGGAAGAGCAGGACGTGCCGGTGATGCAGGGCCGGCTCGACCGCGACAAGGTGCGGCTGCTGCTCACCGCGATGGTGCCGGCCGCAAGCGTCGATCACGTCTTCATCTGCGGTCCGACCGGCATGAGCGACGAGGTCGAGACCACCTGCCGCGACCTCGGCATTGCCGCCGAGCGGATCCATGTCGAGCGTTTCGTCTCGGGGCTCGGCGGCAAGCCGCGGCCGAAGACGGTGGTCGAGGCTGGCGCGCCGCCGAAGGCGATCGCATCGCTGATCATCGACGGCAAGCGCCGCGAAGTGCCGGTGGCGGAAGATGAGGCGATTCTGGACGCCGCGCTGCGTGCCGGCGTCGATCTGCCGTTCGCCTGCAAGGGCGGGATGTGCTCGACCTGCCGTGCCAAGCTGGTCGAAGGCGAGGCCAAGATGGACCTCAACTACTCCCTGGAGCCCTGGGAACTCGCCGCCGGCTTCGTGCTGACCTGCCAGGCCAAACCGACCACCGACCGGGTGGTGGTGGACTACGATCATCTGTGAGCTGAGGAGGGGCGCACTCCCGTCTCCACTCGTCATTCCGGGGCGCCGCATGCCGTCATTGCGAGCCGACAGGCGAAGCAATCCAGCGCCATGCTCCGTGAAGCTGGATTGCTTCGTCGCTGCGCTCCTCGCAATGACGTTGATGATACCGGTCATTCCGGGGCGCGCGTAGCGCGAACCCGGAATCCAGAGGTTGTGGAACGATAAGGCTGAACAGCTCGAGATTCCGGGTTCGCTCACTTCGTGAGCGCCCCGGAATGACGACGGGGCGGGCTTACGGCTTCGCCGGATGGATGAACGGCCAGGGACTGGCTTCGCTGTCGCGCGGCACGTCGATGGCGATCAGTTGCGGGCCGCCGGCGGCGACTGCCTTTTCCAACGCAGGGCGGAAGTGGTCGGGCGAGGTGACGCGTGCTGCACCGACGCCGAACGATTCCGCCAGCTTGACGAAATCCGGATTGACCAGATCGGATGCCACCACGCGGCCGTCGAACAGATTGACCTGGTCGCGGCGGACATTGCCATAGGCGGAATTGTCGAACACCAGCGTTACCACGCCGATGTTGTACTGAACCGCGGTGGCGAGCTCCTGCACGCCGAACATGAAGCCGCCGTCGCCGGTGATCGCCACCACCGGCCTGTCCGGGCTGGCGACTTTGGCGCCGAGCGCGGTCGGGAAGCCGGAGCCGAGCGTGCCCTGATAGCCGGAGGTGAGGAAGGTGCGCGGCTGATAGATCGGAAAGCCGTACCAGGAGGCGAAGCCGACCTGCGACAGCTCGTCGGTGACGATGGCATCGTCCGGCAGCACATCGCGCAGGATCTTCAAATACGACATTTGCGGCTGGATCGCCTGGATCGCTTCGTTGGTCTTGGCGGTGGCGGCGCTGATCTCGTCGCGGCGGCCTTTCGTCTTGGAATAGCCCGCCTTGCTCACCGCATCGGCAAGCGCGCGGGCGCCGGCTTTCGAATCCGACACGATCGCCGCGTCGGGCGCGAACCGCCGCATCTCGGCCGGATCGATGTCGATCCGCACCGACTTCAGCCCCTCGGGGCGGAACGGCCAGCGGAAGGTGGTCGGCAGCTCCATCCGGGTGCCGATGCCGATGATCAGGTCGGTCTGCGGCCAGAGCTGATAGGCGGCCGCGAAGGTGAGGCCGAGTTCGTGCCGGTTGCTGACGATGCCGCGGCCGGAGCGAAACGCCACCACCGGCGCGTCGATCATCTCGGCGAGTTCGAGGATCTCGTCGCCGGCCTCCAGCGCGCCGGCGCCGACGAAGATCATCGGCCGCTTGCTCGCGGCGATCAGCTTCGCCGCGGCGGCGACCCGATCCGGATCGGGCGCGGGCGGTGCGATCGGATCGAGTTTCTGCGCGGCGCCGGTTTCGGTCGCCTGCGTGAACACGTCCCAAGGCATCTCCAGCGCCACCGGGCCGCGGCGGCCGCTCATCATCTCCTGAAACGCGCGCGCCACCAATGCCGGCGCGCTGCCCGGATACTCGATGCGCTCCGCCCATTTGATGAAACTGCGCAAGGTCGCGAGCTGATCCGGCATCTCGTGCAGATGGCCGCGGCCCTTGCCGAGATACGCGCTCGGCACCTGGCCGGTGAGGCACATCACCGGCTCGTTGCAGCCGAATGCGGTGAGCAGCGCCGCCGAGGCATTCAGGACGCCGGGGCCGGGCACCACGCTGAACACGCCGGGTTTGCCGGACGCGCGAGCGTAGCCGAATGCCATGTAGCCGCAGGCCTGCTCGTGCCGGGCGCCGATCACCTTCAGTTGGGCTTTGGCGAAGCCGTCGAACAGCCCATAGATCTGCGCGCCCGGCAGGCCGAACACGGTATCGACGCCGTGCGCGACGAGGCCCTGCACGATGGCTTCGCCGCCGGTCATGATGCTCATCTGGATATCCACTGCTTGCTGGGAAGAATTACTCGGCTTCGTCGACGACGCCGTTGCGCAAGACGCCGATGCCGTCGGCCTCGACCTCGATGATATCGCCGGGCTTCAGATACACCGGCGGCTCGGCGCGCGCGCCGGCGCCGGCCGGGGTGCCGGTGACGATCAGATCGCCCGGCACCAGCGTCGTAAAGGTCGAGATATAGGCGATCAGATAGCGGAAGCCGAAGATCATCCGCGAGGTGCGGTCGTCCTGCCGGGTCTCGCCGTTGACGCGCGTTGTCAGCCGAATGTCGGCGATCTGCGATTCATCGGTGTAGGGCACCAGCCACGGTCCCAGGCTTCCGGTGTGATCGAAGTTCTTGCCCTGCGTCACGTTGAACTTGGCGTGCCGGACCCAGTCGCGGATCGTGCCTTCATTGCACAGCGTGATCGCGGCGATGTGGTTCAGGGCGTCGGCTTCCTTGATGTGACGGCCGCCCTGGCCGATCACCAGCGTCAGCTCGCCTTCGTAGTCGAGCAGCTTCGACGCTCTCGGCCGCACCAGCGGCGCCCCGTGGCCGACGAAGGAGCGCGGCGTGCGCATGAACATCGACGGGAATTTCGGCGCCTCGCTGCCGTCTTTGTATTCGGCGTTGCGATCCGGATAGTTGACGCCGACGCAGATGATCTTTTCCGGCTGCGGGATCGGCGGCTGAAGCTTCACCGCGTCGCGGGCAAAGTCCGGCGCGGTATGATCGGCCTCGTCGACGATCCGCTGCAGGGCGCCGGCCGCGATCACCTCGCGCAGCGTCGGATAGTCGTTGGCATGGCGGGCCGAAAGATCGACCACCCCATGATCACACACCGCGCCGTAGCGGGTGAGGCCGTTGACAGTGAAGGTGGCGACGCGAGGGGTGGGCATGGTGATCAACCTTTGATGCCGTCATTCCGGGGCGCGCCGTCAGGCGCGAACCCGGAATCCCGAGGTGCTCTGAACTTCTGGATTCCGGGTTCGCTCGCTTTCGCGAGCGCCCCGGAATGACGAGTTTCATGGTTCGAGTGTGCGCATCCGAGGTTCAATCCGCAATCACCACATCGGCTACGAAGGCCGGCTCGCGGACCTCCTGGCCGAGGAACGGCGAGCCCTGTTCGAACCAGGAGCGCGGTGCAGGCGCCCCCCACAGCGTCTGGCGGCGCGGGTCGCGCAGCGACCAGCGCAAAGGCTCGTGGTCGTGGTCCATGGTCTGGTAGTCGCTGCAATACAGCTCGACGCGGTGGCCGTCCGGATCGCGAACGTAGAGGAAGAACGCGTTCGAGATCCCGTGCCGGCCGGGGCCGCGTTCGAGAGCCAGCCCGCTCGACGCCATCACGTCGCAGAGGTGGATGATGTTGAGCGGGCCGGGCACCCAATAGGCGAAATGGTGCAGCCGCGGCCCGCGGCCGTTGGTCAGCGCGAAATCGTGGACGTTGCCCTTGCGGTGCATCCACGCCGCGGCGATGCGGCCGCCGTCGCCGTCTTCTTCGGCGTATTCGGTCAGGCGAAAGCCGAGCCTGGCGTAGAACTCGATGGTGTCCTGGGTCTCAGCCGCAAACACGTTGAAATGGTCGAGCCGCTGCGGATGGCAGCCCTTGTAGCGCTCGTAGCGGCGCAGCAGATGCGGCCGCTTCTCCATCGTCGCGTACAGTTCGAGCCGATAGCCGAACGGATCGGTGACGTGCAGCGTGCGGCCCTGATAGGGGCGGTCGACGAAGCTGTAGATCAGCCCGTTCTCGGCGAAGAAGCTGCCGGCCTTGTCGAGATCGTCCTCGGTGCCGACCTTGAATCCGAGCCGCGCCGCGGCCGGCGCGTCGGCTTTCCGCAGCACCAGCGAGTGGTGCTGATGCTCCTCGCTTCCTCGCAAGTAAGCGGTGGCATCGTCGCGGTCCTCGACGTGAAGGCCGATGATCTGGTCGTAAAACGCGACGCTCTTGTCCAGATCGACGACGTCCAGCACCACATGGCTGGCGCGGACGATGTTGAACGGCGGGTCGAACACGTGTTGCGGCACCGGCATTGGCGAGGTCCCCAGGACTGGATGTTAGTTCTGCAACGTCATTCCGGGGCGCGCCGTAAGGCGCGAACCCGGAATCCCGAGATCGTGGACATGAACTGTGCTCGTGGCGAGATTCCGGGTTCGCTCGCTTTCGCGAGCGCCCCGGAATGACAAGTGGAGAGGCTTCGCACTACACCACCCCCAGCTTCTGAATCTTGTGGGTGCCGCGGGCCAGCGAGACGTGCTTGGTCTCCATGTAGAACTCGAACGAGTAGTCTCCGCCGTCGCGGCCGATGCCGGATTGCTTCATGCCGCCGAATGGGGTCGGCAGATGGCGGACGTTTTCCGAGTTCAGCCAGATCATGCCGGCTTCGAGCGCGTCGGCGACGCGGAGCGCGCGGGCCATGTCGCCGGTCCAGACATAGCCGGTGAGGCCGTAGCGGACGTCGTTGGCGATTTCGATCGCCTCGGCTTCATCCTTGAACGGGATCACGGTGAGGAACGGGCCGAACACTTCGTCCTGCGCCACCTGCATGTCGCTGCGCGCGTTCGTCACCAGCGTCGGCTGCACGTAATGCCCGCCGCCGGGGCCGTCGTAAGGCGCGCCGCCGACCGCGATGGTTGCGCCGTCCTTCCGAGCGACGTCGACATAGGAGCACACCTTGTCGAGATGGCGCTGATGGATCAGCGGGCCGACCTCGGTGGCCGGATCGAGCGGGTGGCCGACTCTCAGCGCACGCACGCGTGCCGCGAGCTTTTCGATGAACTGATCGGCGATCGACGCCTGCACCAGCAACCGGCTCGACGAGGTGCAGCGTTCGCCGTTGAGCGAGTAGATCATGAACACCACGGCATCGAGCGCGCGGTCGAGATCGGCGTCGTCGAACACGATCACCGGGTTCTTGCCGCCGAGTTCGAAATGCACCCGCTTCAGCGTCGGTGCGCCCTGCGCCATGATGGCGGCGCCGGTCGAGGTTTCGCCGACGAAGGCGATTGCCTTGATGGCGGGATGTTCGGTCAGCGCCTTGCCGGCCTCTTCGCCAAAGCCGTGCACGGTATTGAGCACGCCGTCCGGCAGGCCGGCGTCCCTGCAGATCCGCGCCAGCAGGTCGGCCGTCACCGGCGACCACTCGGCCGGCTTGTGCACCACGGTGCAGCCGGCCGCGAGCGCGGGCGCGATCTTCCAGGTCGACAGCATGAACGGCGTATTCCACGGCGTGATCACGCCGACCGGGCCGATCGGCACCCGGGTCGAGACGTTCCAATGCTCGTCGCTCGGCGTGTTCAGCCCGTCGCGGGCCTCGGTGCATTTGTCGGCGAAGAACCGGAAGTTCTCGGCGGCGCGGATCGCGGCCTTGGCCATGAAGCGATGCGCCTGGCCGGTATCGATGCATTCCAGCACCGCGATGTCGTCGGCGCGCGCCTCGATCGCATCGGCGATTTTGTGCAGTAGCTTGCGCCGCCTGGCGGGCGCCATGTCGCGCCACGCCGGAAACGCCGCCTTGGCTGCTTTGGCGGCGCGATCGATATCCTCCACGGTGCCGCGCGCCACCTGCGCCAGCACCGCATTGTCGATCGGCGAGGCCGTCTCGAACACCTCGCCGGATGAGGCCGCAACGATCTCGCCGCCGATCAGATGGCCGATGCCATCGGCCTCGAGTTGCTTCAGCAGCGGTGCGGCGCGGTCGAGATTGGCCTGGAATCCGGAAGTGTTGGTGGCGGCATCAGCCATGTCGGGCCTCGGCGATCAGGAGGTCGTGGATCGAATTGCGCTTCCAGCTCGTCTCCCGGTCGTTCACCACCATGTCGAACGACAGTGCGAATCCCTCGTCGCCGAACAGCGGATCGAGATAGTGCGAGAGCTGGGCGAAGATGTGGTCGCCGGCGCGCTTGCGGGCGGCGAGGTCGCGGCCTTCGCCGAGCCGCAGCAGCATCGCCATGAAGGCGAAGCCAGGCCGGCCGTCGGCGATCGCGTAAGCCTCGCAGCGGATCGCGCGGACGCGGATGCCGCCCACCGGAAACATCCCGGTTTCGATCGCGGCAACGCGCACCAGCTCGACAATCTCGGCGATGTCGATCCGGTCGTCGAGATTGGCGGAATACTCGATGGTGAAATGCGGCATGGATCCCTCGCCTCGGTCTGTCGTCCGAAGTAACAATTCACGGGCCGTCGTGGCCGTCGCCGGCCCGGATTCCGGTACGGTCCATCCAACAAAACCGTCGCGCGCCTACTGGTTAACATGTTAAATGATGACGCTCAAACCGAAACCGCGTCTGCTGCGATGCGAAAGAATTCACCGCCGTCATTGCGCGCCAAACGGAGCAATCCGGCCGCGCGGCCGAAGTCGGGCTTGCTCCGCGATGCGCCTCGCAAGGGCGGGGACGTGCGCGGTGAAAGCAAGCCGCCGATGCGCGAGTTCTCGCGCTCGCTGCCGATGCTGTTGCTGCGCGGCCGCGAGGCGGTGATGCGGCACTTCCGGCCGCTGCTGCGCGCGCACGGGCTCAGCGAGCAGCAATGGCGGATTTTGCGGGTCCTCACGGCCGTCGAATCGCTCGAGGTGACAGATCTGGCGGAGCGCGCCTTCCTGCTCGGACCCAGCCTGTCGCGGATGCTGCGTGATCTGGAAGCGCGCAAGCTGGTGGCGCGCAAGCCGGCCAAGGACGATCAACGCCGCAGCATGATGTCGATCACCGCCAAGGGGCTGAAGCTGATCGAGACCGTCGCGCCGTTCTCGGAAGCGATCTATGCCGAGATCACGCGGCGGACCGGTGGCGATCGTCTCGCCGAACTGCAGGACCTGCTGCGGGTGCTGGAGGCGAGTCTGATCGCGATGCCGGTGCGCCATGCCGGGAGCGCGGTGGACAGCGAAGCCGAATTTCGCTCAACTCGCGCCATACAAAAACGACCGAGGGCGAAGTCCGCGGCGCCGGGAGGAGACGACGAATGACGCAACAGCCCATGACCGCTGGCCGGCGGAGTGCGCCGACATGGTGACGGTGCAGGTCGATCGGCTGATCGATTTCGTCGCCCAGGTGTTCGAACGCGCCGGCTCGTCGAAGGAGGAGGCGCGGCGGATCGGCTGTTATCTCACCACCGCCAATCTCACCGGCCACGACAGTCACGGCGTCATCCGCGTCCCGGTCTACATCCGCTGGCGTAACGCCGGCGCGGTGCATCCGGACCAGACCGTCGATGTGCCGGTCGATCTGCCGTCGCTCGCGGTGGTCGACGGCAAGTTCGGCTATGGCCAAACGGTGGGACCGCAGGCGGTGCGGATCGGCATCGACAAGTGCAAGTCACAAGGCCTGTCGGCGATCGCGCTGAAGAACTCCGGCCATATCGGCCGGATCGGCGATTGGGCCGAGATGGCGGCGGCCGAAGGGCTGGTGTCGATTCATTTCGTCACCGCGGCCGGCTCGATTCTCGTTGCGCCGTTCGGCGGGGTCGAACGCCGATTGTCGACCGCGCCGTATTGCGTCGGCATCCCGCGGACCGGCGCGACGCCGGTGGTGCTCGATCTTGCCACCTCGATCGTCGCGGAAGGCAAGGTGCTGGTCGCGGCGCGCGGCGGCAAGAAACTGCCGCAAGGCGCGCTGATCAATGCCGACGGCTCCTTGAGCGAAGATCCGGCGACGCTGTATGGCCCGCACGAGAAGGACGGCCCGATCAATCACGCCAATGGAACGGGCGCGATCCGCGCCTTCGGCGAGCACAAGGGCTCGGGGCTGGCGCTGATCTGCGAACTGCTCGGCGGCGCGCTCACCGGCAATGGCGCGACGGGGCCGAACCGGCCGTTCGCCAACGGCATGTTCTCGATCTATGTCGATCCCAAGCGGATCGATCCGGCGCATGTCTTCGACGCCGAGGTCACCCGCTACATCGACTTCTTCAAGAGCTCCAAAACGGTCGCGGGCGTCGATCAAGTGTTGATCCCCGGAGATCCCGAAACCGCCACCCGGGCCGAGCGCACGAAAAACGGTGTCCCGCTTCCGGATGATACCTGGGCCGCGATCGTCGCGACCGCTCGCGAAGTCGGCGTGTCCGAGCAGGCGATCAAGGCGGCGACAGCGTGATGGATCGCGGCCGGCACGACCTCATCCTGAGGAGCCGCGAGCAGCGCGGCGTCTCGAAGGATGGGCCACGCGGCGCGCGCTATCCACGCAGCCCATGGTTCGAGACGGCGCTACGCGCCTCCTCACCATGAGGGATTCTGCTTGGCCAGGTCACATGGCGTCATGCGCGGGCTCGACCCACGCATCCATCGTTCTTCGCAAGATGGATCGCCGGGCCTTCGCCGCGCCGAAGGGCTTCGGCCCCGCAGGCGGGTCTAGCCCGGCGATGACGATCGTTTGATAAGTGAGTCCGCGGATCAACAACGCACTTCGGGGAGCAACAATGGCAAACAAAGTCAAACAACTCTGGGCCGACGGCAAAGTCGTGGTCAATGGCTGGCTGGCGATTCCGTCGGGGTTCTCGGCGGAGGTGATGGCGCAGTGCGGGTTCGACAGCGTCACGGTCGATATCCAGCACGGCGTGCAGGATTATCAGTCGATGGTCACCTGCTTCCAGGCGATGCAGGCGCATCCGGTGACGCCGATGGTGCGGGTGCCGTGGAACGAGCCGGGCATCATCGGCAAGGTGCTGGACGGCGGCGCTTTTGGGGTGATCTGTCCGATGGTCAATACCAAGGAAGAGGCGGAGAATTTCGTCCAGTATTGCAAATATCCGCCGCGCGGCACCCGCAGCAACGGTCCGATCCGCGCCGGGCTGTACGGTTCGTCCGGTAACTATCAGGCGACCGCGAACGACGAGACGCTGTGCATCCCGATGATCGAGACCCGCACCGCGGTCGAGAACATGGAGGCGATCCTCGACGTCGAGGGCATCGCCGGCGTCTATATCGGCCCATCGGATCTCGGCTTCTCCTACGGCCTGGTGCCGAAGCTCGACCGCGACGAGCCGGAGATCCTGAAGATCTACGACAAGCTGCTGAAGGAATGCGACAAGCGCGGCCTGTATCCGGGCATCCACTGTTCCGGCCCCGAAGGCGCCGCCCGCAACATCGCCCTCGGCTTCAAGCTGGTGACGCTGCTCAACGACAGCGGCATCATGGCGATCGGCGCGCGGAGCTGGGTCGCCGAAACGCGGAAGAACTCGGGCGGGAAGGCGTAAGGGTCGCCGCCTTCAATCCCCACTCACCGTCATCCTCCGTGAAAGCGGAGGATCCAGTATTCCAGAGCATTGGTGTTCGGTCGCAAACGCTCTGGGATACTGGGTCGCCCGCTTTCGCGGGCGATGACGGCAGTGTGTGAGGGGCCAGACGCCTTCCGCTTGTGCACCCCTTGCCCTTTGTTAGCGCTTGATCGCCCCGAGTTCCGGTGTTCTGCTCAAATTCAATGCCGGAGCTGCCCTCGTGTCGATCTACGTCGCCCTTCATCACGTCACGCATTACAAATACGACCGCCCGGTCGACATCGGCCCCCAGACCATCCGGCTGCGTCCGGCGCCGCATACCCGGACGCCGATTCTGTCGTATTCGCTGAAGGTCACGCCGGCCAACCACTTCATCAATTGGCAGCAGGACCCGCAGGGCAATTGGCTGGCGCGGTTCGTGTTTCCGGAGAAGGCCGACGAACTCAAGATCGAGGTCGATTTCACCGCGGCGATGACGGTGATCAACCCGTTCGACTTCTTCGTCGAAAGTTATGCCGAGAGCTTCCCGTTCTCATATACCGCCGACCTGCAGCACGAACTGGCGCCGTATCTGGCGACGACCGAGCCGGGGCCGTTGTTCAAAGCCTATCTCGATTCGATTCCGCGCGAGGCCGAGAGCACGGTCAACTTTCTGGTCGATCTCAACGCCAAACTGCGCGAGCGCGTCAATTACATCATCCGGATGGAGCCGGGCGTGCAGACGCCGGAGGAGACGCTCGCCAAGAGCGCCGGCTCGTGCCGCGACTCCGCCTGGCTGCTGATCCAGACGTTGCGGCATCTCGGTCTCGCGGCGCGGTTCGTGTCCGGTTATTTGATCCAGCTCCGCCCCGACATCGAATCGCTCGACGGCCCGAAGGGCGCCGCGCACGATTTCACCGATCTGCACGCCTGGGCCGAAGTGTATCTGCCCGGCGCCGGCTGGGTCGGCTTCGACGTCACCTCGGGTCTGCTCGCCGGCGAGGGCCACATCCCGGTCGCCGCCACGCCACATTATCGCACGGCGGCGCCGATCTCCGGCGTGGTCGGCTTCGCCAATGTCGATTTCAACTTCGACATGCGGGTCGAGCGCATCCGCGAAGTGCCGCGCATCACCATGCCGTTCTCCGACGAATCCTGGGCGCGGCTCGATGCGCTCGGCGACAAGGTCGATGCCGATCTGACCGCGCACGACGTTCGGCTGACGATGGGCGGCGAGCCGACCTTCGTGTCGATCGACGACATGGAATCGCCGGAGTGGAACGTCGCCGCGGTCGGCGGCGCCAAGCGGATGCTGGCCGACGATCTGATCCGGCGCCTGCGCACGCGGTTTGCGCCGGGTGGCCTTCTCCATTTCGGCCAAGGCAAATGGTACCCGGGTGAAAGCCTGCCGCGCTGGGCGTTCGGTCTGTATTGGCGCAAGGACGGCGTGCCGATCTGGAACAATGCCGATCTGATCGCGCCGGTGGTCGGGCAGCGCCCGGCCAAGGTCGAGGAGGCCGAGCAGTTCGCGCTTCACACCGCCAAGCGGCTCGGCATCGATACCGACTACGTGCTGCCGGCGTTCGAAGATCCGAACCATTGGCTGCAGAAGGAAGCGGCGCTGCCGCCGAATGTCGATCCGCTCGACAGCAAGCTGTCCGATCCGGAGGAGCGCGCTAGGATGGCGCGGGTGTTCGACACTGGGCTGAATACGCCGCGCGGCTTCGTGCTGCCGATCCAGGCTTGGAATGCGGACGCCGCGCCGGCGCACAAGAAGCGCTGGCGCAGCGAGCGCTGGAAGCTGCGACGCGGCAATCTGTTCCTGCTGCCCGGCGACTCGCCGCTCGGCTTCCGGCTGCCGATCTCGTCGCTGCCGCACATCCCAGAAGACGACTATCCGTTCATCGTGCCGCGCGATCCCTTGGAGCCGCGCGGTGCGCTGCCGCTGTTCGCGCCGCCGCCGGCGGACGAAGCCGAGCCGGAGCGCGAGCAGATGGCGGTGTTCGAACAGTCGGCCGAGGCGATGACAAGTCAGCCGGTCGAGGAGCAGAAGCTGCGTAAGGGAGGCGTCCGCACCGCGATGTCGATCGAGCTGCGCGAGGGCGTGCTGTGTGCCTTCATGCCGCCGACCGAGAGAATCGAGGACTATCTCGAGCTGATCGCCGCGGTCGAAGCCACTGCCGAAGAGATGCAGATCCGCGTGCACATCGAGGGCTATCCGCCGCCTTACGATCCGCGCATCGACGTCATCAAGGTGACGCCAGATCCGGGCGTGATCGAAGTCAATATTCAACCGGCGCAAAACTGGCGCGACGCGGTGCGCACCACGTTCGGTCTGTACGAGGACGCAGCCCAAGTGCGGCTCGGCGCCAATCGCTTCCTGATCGACGGCCGCCACACCGGCACCGGTGGCGGCAATCATGTCGTGGTCGGCGGCGCCAGCCCGGCGGATTCGCCGTTCCTGCGCCGGCCGGATCTGCTCAAGAGCCTGGTGCTGTTCTGGCAGCGGCATCCGTCGCTGTCGTATCTATTCTCCGGCATGTTCATCGGTCCGACCAGCCAGGCACCGCGGATCGACGAGGCGCGGCACGATTCGTTGTATGAACTCGAAATCGCGCTGGCGCATGTGCCGCCACCGGGCGTCAAGGGGCCGCTGTGGCTCGCCGACCGGCTGTTCCGCAACATCCTGGTCGACATCACCGGCAACACCCATCGCGCCGAAATCTGCATCGACAAGATGTACTCGCCGGATAGTCCGACCGGCCGCCTCGGCCTGGTCGAATTCCGCGCGCTCGAGATGCCGCCCGATCCGCGGATGAGTCTGGCGCAGCAGCTTCTGATCCGCGCGCTGATCGCGATGCTGTGGCGCGAGCCGCTCTCCGGCAAGTTCGTGCGCTGGGGCACCGCGCTGCACGACCGCTTCATGCTGCCGCATTATTTGTGGGAAGACTTCCGCGACGTGCTCGGCGAACTCGCCCGCGCCGGCTATGCGTTCGAGCCGGAGTGGTTCACCGCGCAGCTCGAGTTTCGCTTTCCCGTGTTCGGCAGCGTGTATCACGGCGGTGTCACGCTGGAGGTGCGGCAGGCGCTGGAGCCGTGGCACGTGCTCGGCGAAGAGGGCACTGCGGGCGGCACGGTGCGCTATGTCGACAGTTCGGTGGAGCGGCTGCAGGTCAAGGCCGAAGGCTTCGTCGAAGGCCGCCACGTCATCACCTGCAATGGCCGCCGGCTGCCGATGACGCCGACCGCGCGCGCCGGCGAGGCGGTGGCGGCGGTCCGGTTCAAGGCGTGGCAGCCGGCCGCCGGGCTGCATCCGACGATTCCCGTGCACGCGCCGCTGGTGTTCGACATCGTCGACACCTGGAATGGCCGCTCGCTCGGCGGCTGCGTCTACCACGTCGCCCATCCCGGCGGCCGCGCCTATGAGACCAAGCCGGTGAACTCGTATGAAGCCGAGGCGCGTCGGCTGGCCCGGTTCCAGGATCACGGCCACACCCCGGGCCGGATCGATCCGCCGCAGGAAGAACGCACACTTGAATTCCCCCTGACCCTCGACTTGCGCACGCCGCTGCTGCATTGAATCATTCCGCATGGGGGATGAGACGATGGCGCAGCAAGGCGGCCCGGCCCGAAAGGCGCGACCGCGCGACCGCAAGGTCGGGCAGTGGACCCGCGACTACACGCGGCTGCCCGGCATCCCCGATGAATTCATCGGCGCCGATGGCCAGCCGCGTGCGGTCTGGAGTCGTTTTTTCGACGCGTTCGCAGCTCTGTCCGCCGACGAGATCGAGCGCCGCTTCGCCGCCGCCGACCGGCATCTGCGCGATGCCGGCGTCACCTATCGGGCGCCGGGCGATGCCGCCGATCGCGCTTGGCCGCTCAGCCACGTCCCGCTGCTGATCGGCGAGACCGAATGGCAGCAGATCGCCGCCGGCATCGCCCAGCGCGCGACGCTGCTCGAAGGCGTGCTGCAGGACATCTACGGCGACGGCCAACTGATCGCCGAGGGCGCGCTGCCGGCCGCCGCGATCGCCGGCAGCGCCGATTATCTGCGGCCGATGGTCGGGGTGAAGCCACCGGGCGGCCGCTATTTGCACTTCTACGCTGCCGACATCGGCCGCGGTCCCGACGGGCAGTGGTGGGTGCTGGGCGATCGCACGCAGGCGCCGTCGGGTGCCGGCTATGCGCTGGAAAACCGCCTGGTGCTGTCGCGCGCCTTCAACGACCTCTACAAGTCGATGAATGTCGAGCGCGTCGCCTCGTTCTTCGAGGCGTTCCGCGACAGCCTGCGCGCGATCGCCGATCGCGACGAACCGCGGATCGGGCTGCTGACGCCGGGCCGGTTTAGCGAGACTTACTTCGAGCACGCCACGCTGGCGCGCTATCTCGGCTTCCTGCTGGTCGAAGGCGACGATCTCGCGGTGTCCGACGATCGCCTGCACATCCGCACCGTCGCCGGCCTGAAGCGGATCGACGTGCTGCTGCGGCGTGTCGATGCCAATTCGCTCGATCCGCTCGAGCTGGACGCTTCGTCGCAGCTCGGCGTCGCCGGTCTGATCGACGTGGTCCGCAAGAGCGGCGTCGTCGTCGCCAACATGCCGGGCTCCGGCGTGCTGGAAGCGCGCTCGCTGCTCGGCTTCCTGCCGCCCTTGGCGCGCCGGCTGCTCGGCGAGGATCTGAAAATGCCGCACATCGCCACCTGGTGGTGCGGCCAGGCGGCGGCGCGCGAGGAAGTGCTCGACCGGCTGGACGAGTTCGTGATCGAAGGCGCTTACGGCCAGAGCGTGCCGGGCTTCTCGCATCACGGTCCGGTGCTGCCCGGCGAATTGCCGCCGGTGGTGCGCGATCATCTGCGCGACGCGATTGCGGCGCGCGGCCTCGACTATGTGGCGCAGGAGCAGGTCCGGCTGTCGACTACACCGGTGTGGGACGACGGCAAGCTGGCGCCGCGGCCGTTCGTGCTGCGGGTGTTCGCCGCCGCCACCGAACAGGGCTGGGCGGTGATGCCCGGCGGGTTCTGCCGGATCGCCGACCGCCTCGATTCGCGGGCGGTGTCGATGGGCGCGGGCGCCCGTGCCGCCGACGTCTGGGTGGTCGCCGATCACGCGGTGGCGCCATCCTCGCTGCTGCCCGCGGTCGACAGCGTTCGCATCCGTCGCATCACCGGCGTGCTGCCGAGCCGCGCCGCCGACAATCTGTTCTGGCTCGGGCGCTATCTCGAACGCGCCGAGGCGACGCTGCGGCTGCTGCGCGCGCTCAGCGCTCCGCAGCGCGATCCCGGCAAGGGACCGCTGCACCACGCCATCGAGAAGATCCAGCGGCTGCTGATCGCCTGGGGTGCGACCTCGCTCGGCCCCCGCGCGCACACCGCCAAGATCGCCGCTGGGGCCTTGCAGAGTCCGGACGAGTTCGGCTCGGCGCTGTCGCTGATCCGCGCCGCCCAGCGCAACGCCTCGTCGCTGCGCGAGCGGCTGTCGCCGGATGCCTGGCACGTCATCACCCAGATGGAAGCGCGTCTCGCGGTGCCGGTCGAGGGCGAAGAGGCGGTGATCCAGGCCGCCGATGTGGCGCTGCAGGAGCTGGCAGGCTTCTCGGGCCTGTCGAACGAGAACATGAACCGCGCCGCCGGCTGGCGCTTCCTGCGGATCGGCCGGCGCGTCGAGCGCGCGGTCAACACCGCGCGGTTCGCCCGGCAGTTCTCCTGCGACGGCGCGACCTCCGAAGACCTCGACGTGCTGCTGACGCTGGTGGATTCCCAGATCACCTACCGGTCGCGCTATCTGCTGGCGCCACTGCTGGCGCCGGTGCGCGATCTGGCGGTGCTCGATCCCTACAATCCGCGCTCGGTGGCGTTCCAGGTCGAAGAGCTCAACGACCACATCGCCAGCCTGCCGGCGCTGCACGAAGGCGGGTTGATCGAGCGGCCGCAGCGGCTGGCGGTAGCGGCACTGGCGAAGCTCACCGCGGCCGAGGTCGAGGCGATCGACGCATCGTGGCTGTTCGCGCTGGAGCAGGACCTGCTCGGTCTCGCCGAGGCGGTCGGCGCGCACTACTTCCCGCACGGCGCCAGCGCGATGCGGCCGGAAAAGCTGACGGGGCTGGCGTGATCTACGACATTCGCCATGTCACGACCTATTCGTACGGCAGTCAGGTCAGCTTCGCCCGCTGTTCGCTGCGGCTGAAGCCGCTCGCCGATTTCGGCCAGACGCTGCTGTCGCATGCTATCGAGATCAAGCCGCGACCGGCGGCGCGCACCGTCCGCACCGATTACTTCGGTACGCTGAC
>NZ_QPFS01000103.1:0-18202 GCF_010906995.1 Rhodopseudomonas sp. WA056
TTGATGCTCATGGCTCGGTCGCCTCCCGCGGAAAGCTGAGGATGAAGCGGGCGCCGCGCCCCTGATCGACCGGACTGTCGGCGCTTATCCCGCCGCCATGCGCCGCCATGATGCCCTTGGCGATGGCGAGGCCGAGCCCGGTGCCCTGACCGCGATGCGTCGAGTCCTGCCCGGCCGGCGTCCTTCGGGTGAAGCGCTCGAACAGCATCGGCAGATCCGCCGGATCAATTCCCACGCCGTCGTCTGTGATGCGCAAATCCACGGTCGCGGACGACAGGGTGGCATCGATCGTGACACGGCTCGCCGGAGCGGTATGTTGAAGCGCGTTGTTGACCACGTTTCCGACCGCCTGCTCAGCCAGCGTCGCATCGGCGCGGACCAGCGGCAGGTCGGAGGGCAAAGCGATCTCGATTTGTTGTTGGGCCCCGCGCCGGCGGGCCGCCGCTGCTACCCGCGCCGCGATCTCGCGAAGGTCGAGCCAGTCGCGGCGCAACTCCAGCGCACCGGCCTCGATTCGCGTAATCGACAGCAGATTGCGAACCATCTCGTCGAGCGCCTCCGCTTCCTGCCGGATATTGCCCAGCAGGTCGCGCTGTCCGGCGGCATCGATCTTGTCGCCGTAGCTGAGCATACTCGTCGCCGAGCCGAGGATCGAGGCGAGCGGCGTGCGGAAATCATGCGAGATCGAGGCCAGCAGCGTATTGCGTACCCGCTCGGTCTCGGTGGCGGTGCGGGCGCTGACCATCTCGCGTGTCAGCGAGGCGCGTTCCAGCGCCGCGGCAGTCTGCTCGGTCAGCGTATCGAGCAGCGCGCGGGATTCGGCATCGAGCGGCGCCGTCTCCTTGTTGCGGCCGACGCCGATCACGCCGTAGGTGACGTTGCCCGTCCGCACCGGCAGGAAGCGCCATGGCAACATCGGCAGCGTGCCGGTGTCGGTGCCTGCAGGCTCATTGTGGGTGTAGGCCCAGCGCGCCGCGGTAATCGCCGCCGCATCCAGCTCGTCTTCCGGCGGCCATGCCGCCGCCAGCTCGAGATCGTCGCCCGCCGGCAGCAGCACCACGACCCCGCGCGCCAGCGACGCGTAGATCTCGCTCGCCGCGCCTTCGGCGATCGTCTCCGGTGTGGCGAGACCCGACAGCCGGCGGGTGAACTCATACAACCGCCGCATCGCCCGGACACGGTTGGCCGAGACCCGGACCTGTTCGCGCAGACGTCCGGCCAGCGTCGCAGCGACGAACGCCACCACCAGATACATGATCAACGCCAACAGCTCGTAGGGCTCGGCGATGGTGAAGGTGTGGACCGGAGGAATGAAGAAGAAATTATAGGCGAGAAACGACAGCACAGATGCGTAGATCGCCGGTCCGACCCCGGACTTGATGGCACTGAACAGCACCGCCATCAGAAACACGATCGACAGATTCGGCGTCGGCACCGCCCCCACGATCAGCTTGCCGACACCGACTGCGCCCGCCACCGCGACCGAGGCATACAGGAGATGGGCCGGCGTCGACGCGTTCAGCCGTACCGACAGCGGCACCCTCGGCAGCGGCCGCTGATCGGATTGCCGCGGCACCAGATGCACGGCGATGTCCTGCGAGCGGCGCACCAATTGCTGCGGCAATGAGGGCCACAACATGCCGCGTAGCCCGCTGCCCTCGGCGCGTCCGATCACGATCTGGGTGACGTTTTCGAACCGGGCGAAACGCAGCAGCTCCTCGGGAAAATCGACGCCGGTCAGGGTATGAACCTCGGCCCCCAGACTTTCGGCGAGCTTGATCGCGTCGTCGCAGCGCTTGCGCGAGGCGGCATCCGGATTGGAGCCGGGCCGCTCCACCGTCACGGCCAACCATGGCGCATCCATCAGATCGGCGAGTCGCTTTGCGGCACGTACCACTCCGGGCGAAGACGGGTCAGGCCCCACACAGGCCAGGATGCGCTCGCCCGCCGCCCACGGCCCTTCAATCGCCTGCGCCTGCATCCGCTCGATCAGCGCGGCGTCGACCCGCTCTGCGGCGCGTCGCAGCGACAGTTCGCGCAGCGCAGTGAGGTTCTGCGGCTTGAAGAAGTTCTCCACCGCGCGCACCGCGGTGTCCTGAACATAGACCTTGCCCTCGGCCAATCGCTTCAGCAGTTCGTCCGGCGGCAGGTCGACCAGCACGATCTCATCGGCGCGATCGAACACCTTGTCGGGCACGGTTTCGCGCACCCGCACCTTGCTGATCTTCAGAACGACGTCGTTGAGACTCTCGAGGTGCTGGATGTTGAGCGTGGTCCAGACATCGATGCCGGCGGCGAGCAACTCATCGACGTCCTGCCAGCGCTTGGGATGGCGGCTGCCCGATACGTTGGTGTGGGCGTATTCGTCGACCAGCAGCAGGTCGGGCCGGCGTTCGAGGGCGGCGTCGATGTCGAACTCGCGCATCATCTGGTTGCGATAGACGATGCTGTGCCGAGGCAGGACTTCGAGACCGTCGAGCAGCCGCTCGGTCTCGTGGCGGCCGTGGGTCTCGATCAGTCCGGCGACGACGTCGCGGCCGCCGGCCTTTTCGTGGTGCGCGGCAGTCAACATGGCGAACGTCTTGCCGACGCCCGGCGCCGCGCCAACAAAGATCTTCAGGCGGCCGCGTCCCTCCTTGCGCGCCAGCTCCAGCAGCGCGTCCGGCGATCCCCTGGCGGTGGCGGTCACGTTCGACATCTCGCCTCGATCGGTTCAGAGCCCCATCCTATCCAGCGCAAGGTTCAATTTCAGTACATTTACGCGCGGTTCGCCGAACAGGCCGAGGTCGCGGCCCTGGGCTTGGCTGTCGACCAGCGCCCGGAGTTTTCCCTCATCGACGCCCCGCGCCTTGGCGACTCGTCCAACCTGAAAAAGCGCGGCCTCCGGCGAAATGTCCGGGTCGAGGCCACTGCCCGAGGTGGTCACCAGATCGATCGGTACGGCGGCGCCCGGGTTGGCGGACTTCAGCATCGTGACGTCGGCGGCCAGCCGTTCCTTCAGCGCCGCGCTGGTCGGGCCGAGATTGGCGCCCATCGAGTTCGCCGCATTGTAGGGCGCCGGCACGGTCTTGGTTGCGTCCTGCGGGTCCGGCGCGGTGGTGGCCGAAAGGCGGCCGTGAAAATATCTCGGGTCGGTGAACGCCTGACCGATCAGCGCCGAGCCGATCACCCGACCGTTCTGCTCGACCAGGCTGCCGTTGGCCTGCGTCGGCAGCAGCACCTGCGCAACGCCGGTGATCGCCAGCGGATAGAGCAGACCGGTGAGCAGCGTGAGCACGGCGAACACCACCAGCGCGGGACGGATTTCCTTCAACATGACGGCCTCCTCTTTACACGAGATGCAGCGCGGTGACGGCGAGGTCGATCGCCTTGATGCCGACAAACGGCAGCACGATGCCGCCAAGTCCGTAGATCAGAAGATTCCGCCGCAGCAGCGCCGCGGCGCCGATCGGCCGGTAGGTGACGCCCTTCAACGCCAGCGGAATCAGCGCGATGATGATCAGCGCGTTGAAGATGATTGCCGACAGAATGGCGCTCTGCGGCGTCGACAGACCCATCACATTGAGCGCGCCGAGCTGCGGATAGAACGCCACGAACATCGCCGGAATGATCGCGAAATACTTCGCGACGTCGTTGGCGATCGAAAACGTCGTGAGCGCGCCGCGCGTCATCAGTAGTTGCTTGCCGATTTCGACCACCTCGATCAGCTTGGTCGGATCGGAATCGAGGTCGACCATGTTGCCGGCCTCGCGCGCGGCCTGCGTGCCGCTCTGCATCGCCACCCCGACATCGGCCTGCGCCAGCGCGGGGGCATCGTTGGTTCCATCGCCGCACATCGCGATCAGGCGCCCCTGCGCCTGCTCGCCACGGATATAGCGCAGCTTGTCCTCGGGGGTGGCCTGGGCAATGAAATCGTCGACGCCGGCTTCGGAAGCGATCGAGGCCGCGGTCACCGGATTGTCGCCGGTGATCATCACCGTCTTGATTCCCATCCGCCGGAGCGCGGCGAAACGGTCCCGGACGTCCGGCTTGACCACGTCCTTGAGATGGATGACGCCGAGCAGTCTCCCTCCCTCCGCCAGTCCGAGCGGCGTGCCGCCGGAGCGGGCGATGCGGTCGACCGCGGCGCGGAACGCCGACGGCTCGCTTACCTCACTGCCGGACTGCTCCCGCACGAAGCCGAAGACCGAGTCGATCGCCCCCTTGCGCAAGCGGCGGCCGCCACTGTCGACGCCTGACAACCGCGTATTGGCGCTGAACGGAACGAACTTCGCCCGCTGGTCCGCCGGTTGCGGCGCTACAGCATATTTCTCCTGCGCCAGCGCCACGATGGAGCGCCCTTCGGCGGTCTCGTCGGCTTCGCTGGCGAGCAGCGCCGCAGTGGCCGCTTCTTGTTCGGTGACGCCCGGCACCGGGATGATCTCGGTGGCGAGTCTGTTGCCGAAGGTGATCGTGCCGGTCTTGTCCAGCAACAGCGTGTCGATATCGCCTGCCGCCTCGACGGCGCGTCCCGACATCGACAGCACGTTGAAGCGCACCAGCCGATCCATGCCGGCGATGCCGATCGCCGACAGCAATGCGCCAATGGTCGTCGGAATCAGCGTGACGAACAGCGCCACCAGCACGATCACCGAGATCGATCCGCCCGCATAGGAGGCGAAGCTCGGGATCGAAGCGGTGGCGAACACGAAGATGATGGTGAGTCCGACCAGCAGGATATTGAGCGCTATCTCGTTCGGCGTCTTTTGCCGCTCGGCTCCCTCGACCAGCTTGATCATGCGATCGAGAAACGAGGAACCGGGCTGCGAGGTGATGCGGACCACGATGCGGTCGGACAGAACCGTCGTGCCGCCGGTCACCGCAGAGCGGTCGCCGCCCGACTCCCTGATCACCGGCGCGGACTCACCGGTCACCGCGGCTTCGTTGACCGAAGCGATGCCCTCGATGACCTCGCCGTCGCCGGGGATCACGTCGCCGGCCTCGCACACCACCAGATCATCGACCATGAGACGCTCGGCCGCGACCCTTTCGAAGAGTTCATTGTTGTCGGACATCAGCAACCGCTTCGCGACCGTGCTGGCGCGCGTCTGCCGCAGCGTATCGGCCTGCGCCTTGCCACGCCCCTCGGCGATCGCTTCGGCGAAATTCGCGAACAGCACGGTGAACCACAGCCAGATCGCGATCTGGAGTTCGAAGGCGAGCTCGCCGCTGCCCGTCGCCATGTCCCGGATCAACAAGACCGTGGCCAGCACCGTCACGACTTCGAGTACGAACATCACCGGGTTCTTCACCAGCGTGCGCGGATCGAGCTTGACGAACGCCTGACCGATCGCCGGCAACATGATCGCGGGATCGAGCAGTGTGGTCTTTCTCGCCCGCTTGCGGAGTTTGGAAGCTTGCATGATCTTGCTCCTAGAACACTTGACCCGCCGCCATCGCCAAGTGCTCGACGAGCGGCCCGACGGCGAGCGCCGGAAAAAACGTCAGACCGCCGACGATCAGGATGACCCCGATCAGCAGCCCGACGAACAGCGCACCGGTGGTCGGGAAGGTGCCCGACGACGCGCGGATCGATTTTTTGCCAGCGAGCGAGCCAGCAATCGCCAGCGCCGGCACGATCACCCAGAACCGGCCGACGAACATCGCCACCGCACCCGCGAGGTTGTAGAAGGGTGTATTCCCGCTCAGCCCGGCGAATGCCGAGCCGTTGTTCGCCGCCTGCGAAGTGAAGGCGTACAGCACCTCGGAGAAGCCGTGAGGCCCGGCATTGGCCATCGACGCCACCGCCGGCGGGTACACCACGGCGATTGCGGTCCAGCCCAGCATCATCAGCGGCAGGATCAGGATCGCCAGCATGGCCATCTTGACCTCGCGCGCCTCGATCCTCTTGCCGACGTATTCCGGAGTGCGGCCGACCATCAACCCGGCAATGAAGACCGTCAGGATAGCAAACAGCAACATGCCGTAGAGGCCGGCGCCGACGCCGCCGATCACAATCTCGCCGAGCTCCATGTTGACCAGCGGGATCATGCCGCCGAGCGCGGTGAAGGCGTCGTGCATCGAATTGACGGCCCCGCAGGATGCCGCAGTGGTAACCACCGCGAACAGGGCCGAGGCCGCGATGCCGAAGCGGACTTCCTTGCCTTCCATGTTGCCGCCGGCAAGTCCGAGCGCGTGCAGGGCCTGGGTGCCGTTGGCCTCCGCCCAGTAGCAGACCGTGACTCCGACGATGAACAACACGCCCATAGCCGCGAGGATCGCCCAACCCTGGCGCTGGTTACCGACCATACGGCCAAACACGTTGGTCATTGCCGCGCCGATCACGAAGATCGCCAGCATCTGCACGAAATTCGACAGCGCGGTCGGGTTCTCGAACGGATGCGCGGCGTTGGCGTTGAAGAAACCGCCGCCATTCGTGCCGAGCATTTTGATTGCAACCTGCGACGCCACCGGACCGAGCGCGATCGTCTGCCTCGCGCCTTCCAGCGTCGTCGCCTCGGCATAGGGCCCCAACGTCTGCGGCACGCCCTGCCACACCAGGAAAAGCGCCAACGGCACGCACATCGGCAGCAGCACATAGAGAGTGCAGCGGGTGATATCGACCCAGAAACTCCCCACCGTCGTCATCGACGCACGGGCAAAGCCTCGGATCAGTGCCACCGCCAGCACGATCCCGGTCGCCGCCGAAAGAAAATTCTGATGCGTGAGCCCGAGCATCTGGGTGAGGTAGGACAGCGTGGTCTCGCCGCCGTAGTTCTGCCAGTTGGTATTGGTGATGAACGAGATCGCGGTGTTGAGGGCCAGGTCGGGGGCCACCGCGCCCTGCGCCGCCGGATTGAGCGGCAGTCCTGCCTGCAGCCGGAGCAGCGCATAGAGCAGCAGGAAGCCGCCGACGTGGAACAGCAGCAGCGACAGCGCGTAGCTCAGCCAGTGCTGCTCGTGCTGCGGATCGACACCGGCGGCGCGATACAGCGCGCGCTCGACCGGGACGAGAACGGGCGACAGCCATGTGCAGCGACCATCGAATACGGCGGTCAGGTAGGCGCCGAGCGGCGCTGCCAGCGCCACGACGACGGCGCCGAACAGGAAAATTTGTATCCAGCCGATCAGAGTCATGGCTCTCTCCTCAGAACCGTTCCGGGCGCAGCAGCGCATAGGTGAGATAGAGGAGGAGCCCGGCGGTCACCGCCGCAGCGAGTGCGAGATCGAGCGACATGGTGTGCCTCTCAAATCCGCTCGCAGGTGTAGGCATAGCCGATGGTCAAGACGAACAGCCCGGCACCGGTCAGCAACATGAACAGATCGAGCATCGAAGCCTCCTGAAAGATTGCGTCAGGAGGCAGGTATCGATCGGCACGTAAGGAAACGATGCGGAAATGACGGTCGGAGCATAAAGACGGGATAAAGATGCCCGCCGGACCCGGGCGCAATCATCAGGGCTGCTGCCCAAGGAGGCCACGGCAGAACGCGGCTGGCCCATCTTCGCAGCGCCATGCGGCTTCGGCCCGCAAGCAGGACGCTCCGGCCAGGAGGCGACGATCGGCGAGCCGACCGGCGCAAGGGCGCAGTCGGGGCGCGACGCGGGACGCGGGTATCGAATAAGCGGGCTTCGTTCGCCGCCCTGGCCGCTTACTTCTTCCCCGCCCCGAATTCTTGGTTGCTGAACGGATTCGCCGCAGGCGTCTGCATCCTGATGAAGCCGAGCTTCACCGACTGGTGGCAGGAATTGCATCCCGCAGTGAGTTCACCGTAGGCGCGGACGAATTCCCGGCGATCCTTGGCGGCGATCGCCGCCGATATGGCGTCGAGCGGCTTGGCCATGGTGGTGACGTCGTTGACCGGCAGGCTCTGATACAGTGCTGCGGCGTCTTCCAGCCTGGTCTTGAGCTGCTTGGTCTCGTAGGTCGCCAATCCCCAATTGCCGGCCTTGCCGGCGAACCACAGCTTGATGTGCCCGACCTGCGCGCCCTGCATCAGATCGGCGAGGCGCGGCTGGGGCCTCTCGCCTTCCCGCGGCTGCTGCGCGCCGGCAAGGGAGACCGTGCCGACCAGTGCCATGGCACCGATGACCACAGCAGCGGGCTTGGCGAGCGAGAACCTCTTCATGCGTCATCCCCGGGATTGTACGAGCGTCGCGACTCGGCGACGCGCCGATGGAACGGCATCAGTAACGCGCCGCCGACGTCCAATTCAATCGGCACGGCCGCAAGGTTGGTATTCGGCGAAGGATCGATAGCGTTCGCGATGCGGCAAAGCGACGCCACGCCGCGCTTGCATTCGGACACGCGGCAGGCGATGCGGGGCCTCCAACAGCTCTGTCCGGATCGCCGATGACCAAGCTTCGCCACCGCACCGCCCTGCTCGCCGCCGCGACCGTGATGATGCTCGCCGCGGCGCCGGCGACGCGCGCCGCCGAATTGCTGCCGCCGCCGGTCGATCTGCGCATCCTCGCGATCAACGACTTTCACGGTAATCTGCAGCCGCCGCCCGGCGGCATCATGATCGACGATCCGGCGGACCCGGCCAAGAAGATCCAGGTCGCGGCCGGCGGTGCCGAGCATATGGCGACGCTGGTCAAGGAGCTGCGCAAGGGACGCCGCAACACGATCTTCGTGGCCGCCGGCGACCTGATCGGCGCCAGCCCGTTCCTGTCGGCGATGTTTCACGACGAGCCGACCATCGAGGCGCTGTCGGTGATGGGACTGGCGTTGTCTTCCGTCGGCAATCACGAATTCGACGAAGGCAAGACCGAGCTGCTCCGGATGCAGAACGGCGGCTGCCATCCGGTGGACGGCTGCCGCGGGCCGCATCCGTTCAAGGGCGCAGCGTTCAACTATCTGGCCGCCTCCACGGTCGAGACCGCGACCGGCAAGACGGTCTTTCCGGCCTACGCGATCCGCAAATTCGGCGGCGTGCCGGTGGCGTTCATCGGGCTGACGCTGAAGAACACCCCCAACATGGTGTCGCCGCCGGGCGTCGCCGGCCTGTCGTTCAGGGATGAGGCGGAGACCGTCAACGCCTTGATCCCCGAGCTGAAGGCCGAAGGGGTCGAGGCGATCGTGGTGCTGATTCACGAAGGCGGCTTTCCCACCGGCGACTACAATGCGTGCCCGGGAATCTCCGGCCCGATCGTCGAGATCGTCAACAAGCTCGATCGCGCCGTCGACGTGGTGATCAGCGGCCACACCCACCGCGCCTATAATTGCCGGATCGACGGCCGCCTCGTGACCAGCGGCGACAAATACGGCACCATCGTCACGGCGATCGATCTGAAGCTCGACCCCACCACCCGCGACGTGATCAGCGCCACGGCGAATAACACCATCGTCCGCACCGACACGCTTCCCAAAGATCCGGCGCAGACCGAACTGATCGCCGCCTACGACAGGCTCGCCGGTCCGATTGCGGCCCGGCCGGCAGGCTCGGTCACCGCGGCGCTGTCGCGGATGCCGAATATGGCCGGCGAAAGCGTGCTCGGCGACGTCGTCGCCGACGCCCAGCTCGCCGCAACGATGGACCAGGACAAGGGCGGGGCCGAGATCGCATTGACCAATCCCGGCGGTGTCCGGTCGGATATTCTCGGCGGTGAAGGCGGTGCGGTGACCTTCGGCCAAGTGTTTGCCGCGCAGCCGTTCCGCAATCAGCTCGTGACGATGACGCTGACCGGCGCACAGCTCAAAGCGGCGCTGGAGCAGCAATGGGCGGAGCCGGCGCGACCGCGGATACTGCAGGTGTCGAAGGGGTTCAGCTTCGCCTGGGATGCGGCCGCAGCGGCCGGCTCGCGAATTCCGCCCGACAGGATGACATTGAACGGAGCGCCGATTGATCCGGAACGGGCGTACCGCGTCACGGTCAACGCCTTTCTCGCCGCGGGCGGCGACGGCTTCACCGTATTCAAGGCCGGTGCTGCACCGCAAACTGGAGTCTACGACGTCGATGCGCTGTTCGCTTATTTCAGAACCGGCAGCCCGGTGGCGCCGCCGGCCGCCGATCGAATCGTGCGACTGAATTGAGCGACGCGACGGCTAAGCCTTAAGCGGCCCTTTCGCTCGCGGCGACGAATAACTACATTCATCCGAGTATATTCGAACACAGACTGACCGGCGCCGGGCTCATTCCGAATGACCACGCTTTTTCTGACCCATTCCGCGTGCCTCGATCATGACACGCCGGAAGGACATCCCGAGCGCGCCGCGCGGCTCGTCGCCATCAACAAGGCGCTTGGTGAGGAGCGGTTCGCGGCGCTGGCGCGTGCGGAATCGCCGATCGGATCGCTCGAGCACATCGCGCTGTGCCACACCGATCACCACATCGTCGAGCTGCGCCACATGTCGCCGTCGACCGGCATCGTCTATGTCGACGGCGACACCTCGATGTCGCCGGGCACGTTCGAGGCGGCGCTGCGCGGCGTCGGCGGCTCGGTCGCCGCGGTGGACGCGGTGATGAAGGGCACGGCCGCCAACGCCTTCGTCGCCACCCGCCCGCCCGGCCACCATGCCGAGATCACCAAGCCGATGGGGTTCTGCTTTTTCGGCAACGCCGCGATCGCGGCGCGCTACGCCCAGCGGCAATACGGCATCGAGCGCGCCGCGGTGGTGGATTTCGACGTGCATCACGGCAACGGCACCCAGGACATCTTCTGGGGCGACCGTACCGTGATGTATTGTTCGACCCACCAGATGCCGCTGTTCCCGGGGACCGGCTCCCAGGGCGAACGGGGCGAACACGACAATATCGTCAACGCCCCCCTAGCCTCCGAAGACGGCGGCACCGAGTTCCGTTTCGCGTTCGATCAATTGATCCTCCCCCAGCTCAAGCGGTTCTCCCCGGAACTGATTGTGATTTCGGCCGGCTTCGACGCCCATTATCGCGATCCGCTGGCGAGCCTGAACCTGCGCGCAGAAGATTTCGCCTGGGTCACCGAGAGGCTGATGGAGGTGGCGGATCAGACCGCCGGGGGCCGCATTGTCTCGGTGCTCGAGGGGGGATATGACCTGCAGGGACTGGGTGAATCTGTTGCGGCTCATGTGGGCGCCCTGATGGGTGCTTGAACCAGCCGCCCCGTCAGGCGACCAAAAACCAACAACGAGAACATGCCGCCGCGTCCCGCGCGGTGCAGCCGGAAGTGCGAAATGGCCGAAGCCGCAACCGCCGATATCAAAAAACTGAGCTTCGAACGTGCCCTCGAAGAACTCGAGACCATCGTCAAGCGACTCGAAGACGGCAAGGTTCCGCTCGAGGAGTCGGTGACGATTTACGAGCGCGGCGAGGCGCTTAAGCGGCGCTGCGAGGATCTGCTGCGGCAGGCGGAAGCGCGCGTGGACAAGATCACCACCGACGCGCAGGGTGTTCCCACCGGAACCGAACCGCTCGACGTGCAATAACGCTGAGACTTCGAAGGTATTTTCTTGCGCTGCCGGGCCAGCACCACCGTGTTTGCGGCGCAACACTGGAGTTCCGTAAGTACCCCCATCAACCCTGTTGGCCGAAAGTTTACGCAGCCTGACCAAGCCTTGGGCGGCCGATGGTTGGCTTTAAAGACGGGTTTGTGTAAAGGTATGAGCTTATGCGCCGCGCTTGACACTCGCCGCGATGGCACTGTCAAGTTCGGTGGACGTGTGCAGCCGCAATAAGTGATCGAGGTCACTTCGACGATCGGGAGCGCACACTACGCTTCGATCGTTGATTTCTCCTGACGTAGGAGTGCGGGAGCCGGGTGAGGCTCACGCAGACTGGACACTCGGACCATTCGTCGAGGGACTCACCACCCTATAGTTATAGACTGGAATATCGCCGTGACCGAATTTAGTAAGACGCCGCTTCTCGACACCATTCGTACTCCGGAAGATCTGCGCAAGCTGCGGATCGATCAGGTTCGGCAGGTCGCCGACGAATTGCGATTGGAGACGATCGACGCGGTCTCGGTCACCGGCGGGCATTTCGGCGCCGGTCTCGGCGTGGTCGAGCTGACTACCGCACTGCACTATGTATTCGACACCCCGCGCGACCGCCTGATCTGGGACGTCGGCCACCAGGCCTACCCGCACAAGATCCTGACCGGCCGGCGCGACCGCATCCGCACCCTGCGCACCGGCGGCGGCCTGTCCGGCTTCACCAAGCGCACCGAAAGCGACCACGACCCGTTCGGTGCCGGTCACTCCTCCACCTCGATCTCCGCCGGTCTCGGCATGGCGGTGGCCAGCGAGCTCGCCGGCAAGAAGAACAACGTGATCGCGGTGATCGGCGACGGCTCGATCTCGGCCGGCATGGCCTATGAGGCGATGAACAATGCCGGCGCGATGAATTCCCGTCTGATCGTCATCCTCAACGACAACAACATGTCGATCGCCCCGCCAGTCGGAGCGATGTCGGCCTATCTGTCGCGGCTGTATTCCGGCAAGACCTATCGGTCGCTGCGCGAGGCCGGCAAGCAGATCGGCAAGCATCTGCCCAAGCTGATCGCCGATCGCGCCGCCCGCGCCGAGGAATATTCCCGCGGCTTCATGATGGGCGGCGGCACGCTGTTCGAGGAGCTGGGCTTCTATTACGTCGGCCCGGTCGACGGTCACAACCTCGACCACCTGCTGCCGATCCTGCAGAACGTCCGCGACGCCGACACCGGCCCGTTCCTGATCCACGTCGTGACCCAGAAGGGCAAGGGTTACGGCCCCGCCGAAGCCGCTGCCGACAAGTATCACGCCGTGGTCAAATTCGACATCGCGACCGGCGCACAGTCCAAGGCCAAGTCGAACGCGCCGTCCTACCAGAATGTGTTCGGCCAGAGCCTGGTCAAGGAAGCCGAGAAGGACGACAAGATCGTCGGCATCACCGCCGCGATGCCGTCCGGCACCGGCATCGACATCTTCGAGAAAGCGTTCCCGAAGCGTACCTTCGACGTCGGCATCGCCGAGCAGCACGCCGTCACCTTCGCGGCCGGCCTCGCCACCGAGGGCTACAAGCCGTTCTGCGCGATCTATTCGACCTTCCTGCAACGCGCCTACGATCAGATCGTGCACGACGTCGCGATCCAGAAGCTGCCGGTGCGCTTCGCGATCGACCGCGCCGGTCTGGTCGGCGCCGACGGTGCCACCCACGCCGGTTCGTTCGACAACGCCTATCTGGGCTGCCTGCCCAACATGGTGATCATGGCGGCGGCCGACGAAGCCGAGCTGGTGCATATGGTCGCCACCCAGGTGGCGATCGACGACCGGCCGAGCGCAGTGCGCTATCCGCGCGGCGAAGGCCGCGGCGTCGAGATGCCGGACGTCGGCGTTCCGCTGGAAATCGGCAAGGGCCGCGTCATCCGTCAGGGCAACAAGGTCGCGCTGCTGTCGTTCGGCACCCGGCTCGCCGAGGCCGAAAAAGCCGCCGACGAACTTGCCACCCTCGGCCTCTCCACCACCGTCGCCGACGCCCGCTTCATGAAGCCGCTCGACATCGAACTGGTGCTGAAGCTCGCCCGCGACCACGAGGTGCTGATCACCGTCGAGGAAGGCTCGATCGGTGGCTTCGGCAGCCACGTGATGCAGGCGCTGGCCGAGCACGGCATGCTCGACGGTCAGGTGAAGATGCGGTCGCTGGTGCTGCCGGATGTGTTCATGGACCACGACAATCCCACCGCGATGTACGCCCGCGCCGGCCTCGACGCCAAGGCGATCGTCAAGAAGGTATTCGACGTGCTCGGCAACGACGCCAAGGCCGAGACCTCGAAGCTGGCCTGAGCGTGAGCAGCATCGATATTTCCGCGGTGTCATTCCGGGGGCTCACCAACGGGTCCGGCCTTCGGCCGGCCCGGTGACAGGCTCCGTGAGCGAGCCCGGAATCTATAACCACCGCCGGGAATATGGATTCCGGGCCTTCGCCACGTTCGGCTGACGCCGACCGAGGCAAATCCCGGAAATGACGAAGAAGATCTACCTCGCCGGCCCCGACATATTCCTCCCCGATGCGCTCGAGATCGGCCGGCGCAAGGTTGCGCGGTGCGCGGACCACGGGCTCCAGGGGCTGTTCCCGCTCGACAACGCGGTGGCGCTGGCCGCCCACGACGCCTCGCTGCAGATCTTCCGCGGCAACGAGGCGATGATGAATGACGCAGACGCCATCATCGCCAATCTGACACCGTTTCGCGGGCCCAGCGCCGACGCCGGCACGGTGTACGAACTCGGCTACATGGCCGGACGCGGAAAGCTGGTGCTTGGCTATTCGAACGACCCGGCGAGTTACGTCGCGCGGGTCCAGCAGTTCGAGATTGTCGAGAGCCGCAACGGCCTCCTGATCGGCGCCGACGGCCTTGCGGTCGAAGACTTCGGCCTCGCCGACAATCTGATGCTGATCCACTGCCTCGATCTGCACGGCGCACCGCTGGTGACGCCGCGTGAACGTCCGTCAGATCTGTGGTACGACCTCGATAGCTTCACCGCCTGTGTCCGGATCGCGGCGGAGCGGCTGCGGCCACAACAGGCGCGCTGATCGATGGCGAAGTCACCAGATCCCCGCCTCCGGAAGCGCGCCGATGTCGTGCTGGTGGAACGCGGCCTGTTCGACAGCCGCGCGCGAGCGCAGGCGGCGATCGAGGCCGGCCTGGTGGTCGCGGATGGCAAGCCGGTCACGAGGGTTTCTGAACCGATCGCGCTTGATGCAGCGATCGAAGCGCAGCCGGCGCATCCATGGGTGTCGCGCGGCGGAGTGAAGCTCGCCGGCGCGCTGGAGCGCTATCCGATCGAGATCGAGGATCACGTCTGCCTCGACGTCGGCTCCTCCACCGGCGGTTTCACCGAGGTGCTGCTGGCGCACGGTGCCGCGCTGGTGTTCGCGGTCGATGTCGGCCGCGATCAGCTTCACGCTTCGCTGCGCGGCCATCCCAAGATCGTCTCCATGGAAGAGACCGACATCCGCAAGCTCGAAGGCACCCGTCTGCCGCAACGGCCGGATGTCGTGGTGATCGATGCCAGCTTCATTTCGCTGAAGCAGGTGCTGCCCGCTGCGCTGTCGCTTGCCGCATCGCCGATGAGTCTGCTGGCGCTGATCAAGCCGCAGTTCGAGGCGCCCTCGAAGCGCGGCATCGTCCGCGACGCCAAGGTGCATCGCGCGGTGTGCGACGCCGCCGCTGGTTTCGCCGCCTCGCTCGGCTGCCGCGACATCGAGGTCTTTGCTTCCTCGATCGCCGGCGGAGACGGTAACGCCGAGTTCTTCCTGGGCGCCCGGCGCGGCTGACCACGCCGCAGCCGGCTGCCGGAACCAAAGTCTTACTCCGGCCGCAACTTCGGCTATGGTGCGCGCCATGACCTTTCCTGGCTCCAACATCGCCGCCGGCGCGCTCGCGCCGGCGAAATCGTCTGCGTGGCGAACCGAGCTCGTCGAAACGCTGTGGCTCGCTCTGCCGATGGCGCTGACGCAGCTCGGCCAGATCGCGATGATGACCACCGATCTGGCGCTGATCGGCCGGCTTGGCGATACCGCCGTCGCCGCCGCCGCTCTGGCGCATATCGTGCTGTTCTCGACCTTCACCATGGGTCTTGGTCTGGTGTCCGCGGTGACTCCGCTGGCCGCGCAGGCGGTCGGTGCCCGCGCCCCCCGGCAAGTGCGCGCTTCGCTCCGGGTCGGGCTATGGGCGGGCATGATCGCCGGCGTGCCGCTGACGCTCGGCCAGCTTTATGGCGAAGAACTGCTGGTCGCCCTCGGCCAGGATCCTGCGACCTCGCGGCTTGCGGGCGATTACCTCGACGGACTCGCATGGTCGCTGGTGCCCGGCTGGCTATTCATTGCGCTGCGCGGCTTCATGGGCGCGGTGAACCGACCCGAGCCGGCGCTATGGATCATGCTGACGGCGATCCCGATCAATCTCGGCCTCGCTTACGCGTTGATTCACGGCTCGTTCGGCCTGCCGCGGCTGGAGATCTTCGGCGCCGGTCTCGCCACCACCATCGTGTCGTGGGGGATGTGCGTCGCCGCCGCTGCGGTATGCGTGACGATGCGCCCGTTCCGGAAGTACCAGGTGTTCGGCGAACTGTTCCGGTTCGATCGCGAGCTGATGCGCCGGCTGCTCCAGCTCGGCCTGCCGATCTCCGGCGCCTCAGTGCTGGAATACGGCGTGTTCGGCGCCGCCGCATTGCTGATGGGCTGGTTCGGCACCACCGCGCTCGCCGCCCATCAGATCGCGCTCCAGATCGCGGCTATCATGTTCATGGTGCCGATGGGAATTTCGGTCGCCGCCACGGTGCGGGTCGGCCATGCGGTCGGGCGCGGCGATCCATCAGCCGCACGGCGGGCAGGCTTTGCGGCAATCGGTCTCGGCCTGGCGTTCATGGCAGCGATGACGCTGCTGGTGGCACTGACCAGGCACCAGATTCCGTATCTGTTTCTCGGCGACTCCGAGACGGCGGCGGCGACCGCGGCCCTTACTGCCGCACTGCTGATCGTCGGCGCCAGCTTCTTTATCGCGGACGGCCTGCAAGTGGTCGCCAACGGCGCACTGCGCGGCCGTAACGACACCAAAATACCGCTGTTGTTCGCGGTGCTCGGGTTCTGGCTGATCGGCTTTCCGTTCTGCTGGGTCCTCGGCTTCCACACCGACCTCGGACCGTTCGGTGTCTGGATCGGGTTGGCGATCGGTCTCACGGTCTATGCAGCGCTGCTGGTGTGGCGTTTCCACCGGCTGACGCGCGACGCGATGGCGGCGGCCGTCGCCGCCTGATCACTTCCGGCTTTACGGCCTGCCGGCCGGGGACTATCCATCGCCATGATCCAGACCATGACGATCGATCAGCTCGGCCACCGCGGCGACGGAGTCAGCCTATCGCAAGGCGGCGCGACTTACGTGCCGTTCGCGCTGCCCGGCGAAACCGTCGAGGCCGAACCGGTGCAGGGTCATCCGGACCGCCGCAAGCTGCTGCGCGTCGAGAGCCCCAGCCCCGACCGGGTCACGCCGTTCTGTCCGCATTTCGGGGTGTGCGGCGGCTGCGCGATCCAGCATTTGCGCGACGAGCCGTATCGGACGTGGAAGCGCAACCTAGTGATCGAAACGCTGGCGCAGGCCGGGATCGATGTTCCGGTCGATCCGCTGATCGATGCCCACGGCGCCGGACGGCGACGCGCTACGCTGCACGCCCGCCGCGGCACGCACGACATTCTCAAGGTCGGCTTCAGTGCCAACGCGAGCCACGACATCATCGCCATCGATCACTGCCCGATCCTCGATCCGGCGCTGAACGGCGCACTGGAAGCGGCCTGGGCGCTAGCCGAAGCGCTGACGCCGGTCGGCAAGCCGCTCGATATTCAAGTCACCGCCACCGAGAACGGCCTCGATATCGACGTGCGCGGCTCGGGGCCGCTGCCGCCGAAGATGATCACTTCACTCTCGCAACTCGCCGACAAGCACAAGCTCGCCCGGCTGACGCGCCACGGTGAATTAGTTCTGCTGCGCCGGCCGCCGGTGGTGACGATCGGCAAGGCCAAGGTGACGTTGCCGCCCGGCGCATTCCTGCAGGCGACGGCGCTCGGCGAACAGACTCTGGCGGAGCTGGCGATGGCGCATCTCGGCCGCGCCAAGCAGGTGGCGGATCTGTTCTGCGGCGTCGGCCCGTTCGCGCTGCGCCTCGCCGAGAAGGCGCGGGTGTTCGCCTGTGACAGTGACGCGCCCGCGGTGGCAGCGCTCCAGAAGGCCGCTCCGGCGACGCCGGGGCTGAAGCCGGTGAAGGCCGAAGCGCGCGATCTCTTCCGCCGCCCGCTGGCGCCGCCAGAGCTGCGCGATTTCGATGCCGTGCTGTTCGATCCGCCGCGCCAGGGCGCGCAGGCGCAGGCCGCGCAGCTCGCAGCGAGCCGGGTGCCGCTGGTGATCGCGGTGTCGTGCAACGCCACCACATTCGCCCGCGACGCCAAGCTGCTGATCGACGGCGGCTACAGGCTCGAAGGCGTGAGCCCAGTCGATCAGTTCAAGTACACGCCGCATGTCGAACTGGTGGCGAGCTTTCGAAAGAAGTGACTCTCACAGTGTCATTCCGGGGCGCGAACGTAGTTCGCGAACCAGGAATCTAGAGCGGTTCATCATTTGATTGAAACGATCTGACCTTTCCGAAGGCACTGAGTCCTCATCCTGAGGAGCCCGGCGAAGCCGGGCGTCTCGAAGGATGGGGCAACGCATTCCGTGCGTCACATGGTTCGAGACGGCGCTACGCGCCTCCTCACCATGAGGTTGTGCGTGTGG
>NZ_QPFS01000104.1:0-18070 GCF_010906995.1 Rhodopseudomonas sp. WA056
AACGATCGAAGTCGAGCGCCGCTCCGAAGGCGGCGTGCAGGTGCTGCGCAGCAATCTGCCCTGCCTGATCACCATGCTGGAAGGCACCAACCAGGTGCGCCGCGGTTCGATGATCAATGCGCTGAATGCCGCCCGCGCCGAGGTGGTGAAGTGGAGCGCGCAGGATGCCGGCGTCGAGGACATCCAGAAGTGCGGCCTGCGCGGCTCCCCGACGGTGGTGAAGCGCGTGTTCGCGCCCACCCCGCGCGCCGAGAAGGCCAAGGTTGTCGAGGCCGCCGGCCAGCCGCCGGCGGAAGCACTGATCGACGAAATCTTCAAGCTCCGGCCCAAGCTCGAGAACGAAATGTTCGAGCTGGCGCGTGGATTCTGACAACCCGAACAGAGAGCCGCTTCGATGAGCCAGCCCGCCAAGCCTGCCCCGCAGCCCGCCGGACGCGCCGCCGCCAAGAAGGAGCTGCCCGAGCATTTCAAAGCCTATAAGCACGTCTGGGTGTTCATCGAGCAGGAACGCGGTCACGTTCACCCCGTCTCCTGGGAACTGATGGGCTCCGGCCGCCGCCTCGCCGACAAGCTCGGGGTCGAGCTCGCCGCGGTGGTGATCGGCCCGACCGGCGAAGCCACCAGGGCCGCGGTGGCGGAATCGTTCTGCTACGGCGCCGACCTCGCTTACGTCGTGGCCGACGACGTGCTGACGGACTACCGCAACGAGTCCTACACCAAGGCGCTGACCGATCTGGTCAACACCCATAAGCCGGAGATCCTGCTGCTCGGCGCCACCACGCTCGGTCGCGATCTTGCCGGAGCGGTGGCGACCACGCTGCTCACCGGTCTGACCGCGGACTGCACCGAGCTCGAGGTCGATGCCGACAATTCGCTCGCCGCGACGCGTCCGACCTTCGGCGGCTCGCTGCTGTGCACGATCTACACGCTGAACTTCCGGCCGCAGATGGCGACCGTGCGGCCGCGCGTGATGTCGATGCCCGAGCGGGTGGAGAAGCCGGTCGGCCGCGTCATCGAATTCCCGCTCGGCCTGGTCGAAGCCGATATCGTCACCAAGATCCTGGCTTTCGTGCCGGATCGCGACAAGGCGACCTCGAACCTGGCTTATGCCGACATCGTCGTCGCCGGCGGCCTCGGGCTCGCTTCGCCGGAGAATTTCCAGCTCGTGCGCCAGCTCGCCGGCGTGCTCGGCGCCGAATACGGCTGCTCGCGGCCGCTGGTGCAGAAGGGCTGGGTGTCGGCCGACCGCCAGATCGGCCAGACCGGCAAGACCATCCGGCCGAAGCTCTACATCGCCGCCGGCATCTCCGGCGCGATTCAGCACCGCGTCGGCGTCGACGGCTCCGACCTGATCGTCGCGATCAATACCGACAAGAACGCGCCGATCTTCGACTTCGCCCATCTCGCTCTCGTCACCGATGCGATCCGGCTGCTGCCGGCGCTGACCGAAGCATTCCGCAAACGGCTGTCTGCGCACACCCGCGACCGGATCGCGAGCTAACAGGAGGCTGCCATGATCGAAGAACGTTTCGACGCCATCGTCGTCGGGGCCGGCATGGCCGGCAACGCCGCTGCGCTGACCATGGCCAAGCGCGGCATGAAGGTACTGCAGATCGAGCGCGGGGAGTATCCGGGCTCGAAGAACGTGCAGGGCGCGATTCTCTATGCCGACATGCTGGAGAAGCTGGTCCCCGACTTCCGCGAGGATGCGCCGCTGGAGCGGCACCTCGTCGAGCAGCGTTTCTGGATGATGGACGGCAAGTCGCACACCGGCCTGCATCACCGCTCTGAAGATTTCAACGAAGAGAAGCCGAACCGCTACACCATCATTCGTGCGCAGTTCGACAAATGGCTGTCGAGCAAGGCGCAGGAAGCCGGCGCGATCGTGCTGTGCGAGACCACCGTCAAGGAACTCGTGCAGGACGCCTACGGCAAGGTGATCGGCGTGATTACCGATCGCGACGGTGGCCAGGTGCATGCCGACGTTGTGGTGCTGGCCGAAGGTGTCAACGGCCTGCTCGGCACCAAGGCCGAGCTGCGTGAACGACCCACGCCGGAGAACGTGGCGCTGGCCGTGAAGGAAATGCACTTCCTGCCGCGCGAGACCATCGAAACCCGCTTCAACCTGAAGGGCGACGAAGGCGTGGTGATCGAGGCGGCCGGCACCATCTCGGCCGGCATGACCGGCATGGGATTCATCTACACCAACAAGGAGTCGATCTCGATCGGCATCGGCTGTCTGGTGTCCGACTTCCAGAAGACCGGCGAGACGCCCTACGGCTTGCTCGAGCGCTTCAAGAAGCACCCCTCGGTGGCGCCGCTGATCGAGGGCTCCGAGGTGAAGGAATATGCCGGTCACCTGATCCCGGAAGGCGGCTACAAGGCGATTCCGCAGCTCTATGGCGACGGCTGGGTCGTGGTCGGCGACGCCGCGCAGCTCAACAACGCGATGCACCGCGAGGGCTCGAATCTGGCGATGACGTCGGGCCGGATCGCCGGCGAGGCGATCTTCCAGGTCAAGTCGCGCAAGGATCCGATGACCAAGGAGAACCTCGCGCTCTACAAGAAGATGCTCGACGACTCCTTCGTCATCAAGGATCTGAAGAAGTACAAGGATATGCCGGCCCTGCTGCACATCCAGTCGCAGAACTTCTTCCTGACCTATCCGCAGCTCGTCAACAAGGCGCTGCAGAATTTCGTCCGTGTCGACGGCACGCCGAAGATCGAGAAGGAGAAGACCACGATCAAGTCGTTCGTTTCGGCGCGGTCGTGGGGCGGACTGTTCGGCGACGCGTTCCGCTTCGCGCGGGCGTGGCGATAAACCAGCGGGAATCGAGAAAGCGGAGAACGGACGATGACAACGGAAGCCCCGGTTCGCGTCGAAGACAAGCTGTATCAGAACCGCTATCTGGTCGACGTCGGCAACGCTCATATCAAGGTCAAGCCGCATACCAAGCCGTCGCCGGAGTTGCTGGCGCTGCTGAAGATCTGCCCTGCGCATTGCTACGAGTTGAACAGCAACGGCCAGGTCGAGGTGACGCCGGACGGCTGCGTCGAATGCGGCACCTGCCGGGTGCTCGCCGAAGGCGGCGGCGACATCGAGTGGAGCTACCCGCGGGGCGGTTACGGCGTGCTGTTCAAGTTCGGTTGAGCACGAAGCAGCGTCGGCGGCGCGCGCGGACAGCAGAGGCCCGCGCCGCCGAAGCTCATCGCTTCGGCGATAGTTGCTTCATGGCACAACACACACAATGCCCGGGCTGGTCCCGGGCGTTGGCGTTTCTGGATTCGTCCTGCCCTTGAAGCGATGTGTGCTGGCAGCGAGCGCAACCTCATGGTGCGGAGACGCGTAACGCCGTCTCGAACTATGCGCCACAAGTGATGCGATGAAGCGCGGCGAATAGAGAGCGAAACACCTGGGCAACCGAAGCGCCTCGATCATGAGGCTGCCGAGGATGCCGGTCTGCTATCGCTTCACGCTGCCGAATTGAACACGTGCTGTGGGCCGACAGTGCTGCGCCGCACTCCAAAGCCGCGGCGGGCCAGCCATTGCTGAATGCGGGGCGATTCCAGGGATGCTTCTTCGGCGAGGCCGCTCGTGAAGCAGCGCCACGGTGCGAGATGTCGCTCCGGAACGCCGACGATGACCGGAATCCCTTGATCCACCGCATCGCTGATCACGTCGCTGAGACCCCCGCCGTCGGCTTCGAGCTTGCCGAATTTGTTGACGATCAGCAACTCCGGCGCGTTACGGAACGATGCCGCGATCAAAGCGGCGGCTTCCTGCACGGCTTCTGGATCGATGCGGCAGCCGTGGGGCTGCTTGCCGCGCTCTTCTGCGAGTTGAAGGATGAAACGGGAGGACAGCTCCTCGACCTCCATGTCGCAGCGCGGCGTGCCATCGTCGACAGCGCCCTGATACGGCACCAGACCCGCGACCACCACGCCGGCGTCGCGCAAGCGGCGGCCGAGATCCGACATCAGCCGGCAAGCGGCTGCGCCATCGGTGTACACGATTGCGAGGATCGACGGTCGTCCCGACTTGCCGTGAGAAAAGTCCATCGCGTCTGCTTTGCCCCAAATGCGACTTTCGCCTTAGGACATGCCAGAACCCGCAAACTGCTTCTTTGCGTCAAATCAATCCGACTTCAGTAGGGCTGGCCGAACGAAAACGGCGGATCGCCGCGCGATCCGCCGTCTGATTTGATTTATGCGGCCTTGCGCCGCGGAATCGGGATTGGTTCAGTTGGCGCCGAGCAGCGATTGCGCCGGCCGGTTGGCGGATGGCAGCAACATCGAGCGCAGCTTGACGAACACCCGCACCGCCAGCGCGACCAGCCGCGGCTGGGTGCGGCGGCAGAACGCAATCTTGCGGATGTGACCTTCGACATGCCAGCGCGCGCTGGCGCCGTCCTTGAAAAAGATCACGTCACCCGGACCGTAGCGCTTCGCCGGCATGCCGGCGCTTTCGATCACCACCGAGCCTTCCAGAATGCAGATCGTCTCGTCGATGTCGTAGTGCCAGTTGAACTTGCCCTCGGTGCACTGCCAGATGATCGTCGACGCCATGCCGTCGGCGCTGCGCGACAGCGTGCAGTTGGTGGCGACCGGATTGCCTTCGATGATCCACGATGGCTCGATCGGCGCCGGCTTCAATTCGATGTCGGTGCGCGAGGTGACGATCAGGTCGTTGGGCATCATGGCGTCTCCTGCTGATTGTTTGTTGGATTGCGATGCTGGCATCGGAGACTAGTTCGGAAATCTGCTGCTAAGCGGCCTTGGCATGCTGCCAGCGCAGCACGAGCTGTGCGACGGTCTTCAACGCCTTCCTGCTGCTGCAAGGAATCGAGACGGTAGCGCTGCGGATGGAGCGGCACGTCGAGAACGCCCGCAAGGTCGCCGAATCCTTACGCGACGATCCGCGTGTCGCCTGGGTCACTACACAGGCTTCCGGGACAGCCCGTATTACCCGCTGGTGCAGAAATATCTCGACGGCCGTGTGTCGTCGCTGTTCACCTTCGGCATCAAGGGCGGCATGGAAGCCGGCAACGCGTTCTACGGTTCACTCAAGCTGATCACCCGGCTGGTGAACATCGGCGACGCCAAATCGCTCGCCTGTCATCCGGCCTCCACGACGCATCGCCAGATGTCGGCCGAGCAGCAGCGCCAGGCCGGCGTGTTGCCGGAGACGATCCGGTTGTCGATTGGCATCGAGCACATCGCCGACATTATCGAAGATCTCGATCAGGCGCTCGCAGCGGCCTGCGGTTCGCAGCCGCGTCTGGCTGCCGAATAAGCGGCACCGGCTCATGAGTCTGCTGTTCGACAGCGCCGACCCGATCATCAGCCCGGCGTTGACGCCGGATGACGTCGGCGACGAACGACGCAGGCGAGCACTGCGGGATCATCGCAGGCCGATCGAGATCGGTCTCGTCAACAACATGGGTGATGCGGCGCTGCGCGCCACCGAGCGGCAGTTCGCGCGGCTGCTGCGCGACGGCGCCGGCGAGCGGCGGGTTCGGCTGCATTGTTTCGCGCTACGGTCGATACCGCGGTCGGCCACCGCGCGCCACCGAATCGACAGCCTGTATTCCGACATCGGCGATCTCGGCCGCGTGCCGCTCGATGGCCTGATTGTCACCGGGGCGGAGCCGCGTACATCGGCCCTGCGGGACGAGCCATATTGGGACGAGTTTCGCCGGCTGACGGATTGGGCCGAAGCCAATACGCGCGCGACGATCTGGTCGTGTCTCGCCGCCCATGCCGCCGTCCTGCATCTCGACGGCATCGAACGGCGGCGACTGCCGTGGAAGTGCTCCGGGGTCTATGCGGCCGAGCGGCTGAGCGATGATCCGATGCTGGCCGGTCTGCCGACGACGCTGCGGTGTCGCATTCGCGGTTGAATGGTCTCGATGCGGACGAATTGTGCGACGCTGGCTACGACGTGCTGACGCGGGCGGAGGGAGCGGGTGTCGATGTGTTCACCCGACGCGACGGCAGCCGCATGGTGTTCTTTCAGGGCCATCCGGAATACGATGCGACGACGCTGCAGCGCGAGTTCCTGCGCGATCTCGGCCGCTATCTTGCCGGCGAGCGCGACGATTGTCCGGCTCCGCCGGAAAACTATTTCCGTGCTGAGATCGAAGCGCGGCTCGCCGCGTTTTGCGATCGTGCGCGGATCGGTCGCCGACCGGATATGATCGCCGAGCTGCCGTCCTTGGCGCTGCGGCCGGGTCTGGCCGCAACACTCGAAGCCTCCGCGGCGGCGCTGTTCCGCAACTGGCTGTCGGTGATCGCGGCCGAGATCTGAGTTTCGCGACGGTCGGAGACGGCCGGCTTCGATTGTCGGTCCTGGCTTGCGCGAACCACCCTGGTTTGGACTACTCGGCCGGCTGCGATAGCCGGCGCTGCCGCCATCCCGTCAGAAGCCGTAGCACCGAGCCGTCGATCCCGGTGAGGCGAATCGAGGCGCTCCGCATCAGCAGCGCGAGCGCAATGAACGAAATCGCGGTCGCCGCCACCGCGCCGGAAATCCCGAACAGCGGGATCAGCACGAAGAATCCGACTGCCCGCATCAATACCGTGCCGGCGATGATGGCCAGATACCGGCCCTCATGCCCGGTCAGCATCAGGATCGAACCGCAGGGGCCCGCTGCAGCGACCGCGGCGGTGCCGGCGGTCAGGATGCCGAGCGTGGCGTAGTACGGCACGTAATCGGGATTGAACAGATACAGGATCCAGTGACCGCCGCCGAGCACCAGCATCAGTCCGCCGGCGACGATTGCCAGGGTCATCAGGGCCACCGAATCCAGCAGACCGTCGAGTTCGCGGTGCTGGCGGCCGTAGTACAGGTTCGGGATATGTCGGGTGGAGAAGATGTACACCGCCCCGGTCGCCATCGCGAAGGCGTTCGCGACACGCGTGATGACGAAATATGCGCCGGCGACCGTCGGACTCATCAGGTAGCCGATGATCACCACGTCGGCGTATTGATTGGCCGCTTCCAGGCTGACGGAGACCCACAGCTTGGCCGATCGCGCACACCAGATGCGCAGCTCGAAGGCGGAATGCGCGCGGCCGATCTGCGGGAACTGCCGGCGAACCTGCCGCAGCAACAGCGCCATCTGAACCATGATGGTGACGCAGGACGCCGCCGCCATGGTCAGGAAGATGGTGTGGATCTCGATCGTCGCGCCGAATGCAACGCAGCCGAGCAGATACAGGATCGGGCAGGTTGCGACCAGCAGATAGGTCAATCCGTCGCCGACCCCGACGCCGACGGCGCCACGGGCGGCGTGCGCGGATGTCAGCATCAGCGCAAAGCAGAACAGGTAAGCGGTCGCGGACAGCGCCAGCAGCGTATCTTGCTCGGTCGACACCCAGACGAAGAAAGGCAGGCTGACGAGAATGCCGCCGGCGAGGCAGGCGAGCGCCGTGAAGATCACCACACCCTTCAGCATCGCCTCGTTGCCGGCGGTGGTGTATTCGCTCCACGACCGCATGATGAAGATCTGCTGGCCGAAGGTGGCAATGACGCTGAGCAGGCCCGCTGCGCTGAACAGGATCGAATAGGTGCCGAAATCGTGCGCGTTGAGCGTTCGCGCAGCGAGCGTCACAAGTGTCAGATTGACGAGGGTGATCATCACCCGCAGCGCGAGAGCGCCGGTCATCGCGCGAATTCCGGCGTTGTTGCGCAGGTCGATCAATCTTGCGAACGTCGCAGCGAACTTCAAAGTCATCAACCTCGCCGGGACCGACCGGCCCGTCTTCGAGCGGAACAGGATTGTTCCGGCGGCCGGATCCGCAACCGGGTTCACCACGTCCGCAGTGACGCCGCCGCCGTGCTGGCGCGCCAGAACAACTTATCCTATTTGAACGATCTGCGAGCCGATCCCGAACGACAATTGTCGATAACGGTAAAGACGCTCGGGGACGTGATGAAGCAGAGACGCTTCGTCGTTAACCATGGGCTCGCCAGCGCGGACGTCGGATCGATGAACAGCAGTGCCATCAGGTTTGATATTCTCCTGCGGATTGCAGCCTGGGCTTGCCTGGCCGGAATTGCGTTCGCAACCCTGAGCCCGATCGGACTGAGGCCCACCACCGGGGTATCGCCGTCGATCGAGCGGTTCGCCGCGTTCGCTCTGGTCGGCGCGTTGTTCGCTGCCGCCTATCCGCGCTACATCCTGTTCGCTGCCGCCATCGTGATCGGTGCGGCGGTCCTGCTCGAGCTGATTCAATTGCTGGAACCGTCTCGACACGGACGATTGTTCGACGCCAGCGTCAAGCTCGCCGGCGGAACCCTCGGGCTTGCCGCAGGATCGATCGTCGGCCGGTGGTTGCGGCGACGCTGACTGCCGTAGCCAACTCTCTTCAGCGCGCCCCGACCGCGAGGGTGTCGTTCGCCCGTGCAATCATGCGCAGGCTGGCGATCTTGGGCTGGATCACGCTGCCGTCGATCAGTTCGAGCCGACCGCAGCGATTGAGGGTGTGCAGCTTGCGACCCGGCCATCGCGGGCCCGGTTCTACAACATGTCGCACGGTCTGCGCGAAGGTCTCCGGCGACAGCTCGGTGATCTCGGCGAGGCCCAGTGCGCCGCCATAACCGCGCGTGCAATCCTGGACCGGCCGCCACAGTCGGCCTCCCTGCCGGACGAAATGCCCCGCAGGACGCGCGCTGGCGCGGTCGACCAGGGCCGGCCGGATCGCGTGCGGACGCCACGGTCCGAACAGGTCGTCGGCGAGATAGATCGAAAGCGTATCGGAGTAGCCGCCATCGCGGTCATCGTCACGGGTCGCGCCGAACAGATAGTGACGTCCGTCGTGCTGCACGATGGTGGCGTCGGCCAGCTCCACGCCCGACAGCAGCGTCGCGTGCCGTTCCCAACGACCGGGAAACGCCACGCAGCGATAGATCGAGACGTCCCTCTGCACGCTGCTCTCCGGAATCATCCACAGCTCGTCGCCGTGCGCGATCAGAAACGGATAGGACAGGTGCCACGGCTCTTCGAGCACCGGAATGGCTCCGCCGATCGGGCCGGATTCACCGAACTCGATCGCCGAGATCGTGCCCTTGCCGACGCGGTGGTCGAGCTCTTCGAAGAAGACGCAGGTGCGGCCCTTCCACGTCACCGCGAACGGATCGGCATAGAACCGGTTGGCCGGGCTCGGTATCGCTTGCCAGTCCGGGCCCGACAGATCGGCCGAGCCCCAGATTCCGGCGTCGTCGGTGTGACGCCAGCCGATCCGCCAATGCGGCGCATAGCAACACATCCGGTAGATCGCTTTGGCGACCGACAGCGCGAGGTTGCGGGCCACGAAGCCTGGCGCGGAATGCGCGTGACCGAGATGGCCGCCGTCGCGGCGGATCGTCAGCGGCCGCGCACCGCTCTCCAGCACGCCCTTCATCAGCGTGGCGGTGCGGGCCATGGTCGCACCGAGTGCACCGCCGAGCCCTTGGGCGTTTTCGCCGGAAGGCTGCCCGGACCACATCACTGTGCCGCTGATCTCGTCGCAGATCTCGATGACCGGCAGGTCGCCTGCAAGGATCGCGGCGAATGCCGCATCTTCGCCGGCCTGGCCGTCGAACAGCGGACGCAGATAGAGCCGCGCCGGACATTCGGGTTCACGTGCGACAGCGGTGAAGTCGATGACGATGTCGGGGCGCCCGTGCGCGGCGTTCGGTGCCTGCAACAGCGCAGGATCACGATCGCCGCCGCAGCAGCATCCGTTCGAGATCGAGCAGCGCCTCCAGGCCGGGCGGACGCTCGGCGCCGGTCGCGATCCAGGAGATCTGCGTCGTCCGCGCCTGGCTCGTCAGAAGATCGATCAGATGGCGCATCCATGATCGTGGACGCTGGCGGTCGAACCGAAGCTCAACGATCATAAGTCAATCCGTCAAAGAACAATTGCTTACATCGCCTGTTCGACAATCCGCACGTAATCGTCGACCATGACGTCGACAGAGTATCTGGTCCTCAAACCTTCGCCACTGCGTTGAAGTCGCACCCTCAGCTCCGGGTCGTCGAGCACCGCGGCGATCGCCGCTCCGAGCGCGTCGTTGTCGGAGGCATCCACGAACACCGCAGCCGGCTCACCCTGATACGCCAGCACCTCGCGCAGCACCGGCAGATCGTTGGCGACCACCGGAATTCCCGCATGCGCGGCCTCGACCGCGGCGAGCCCGAAGGTTTCGGCCAGTGAGGGGAACACGAACACGTCGAGGCACGCCAAGAAATCAGCGATCTGCTCCGGCGAGATCTCTCCGATGAAAGACACCCGGTCGGCGACGCCGAGCTGTTCCGCCAGCGCGCGCAGCCGCGCTTCGTCCGGCCCGTTGCCCGCCAGCGCGAGCCGCCAGGTGGGATGCGCCGGCAGCACGCGGATGCTGGCGTCGAGCTGTTTCAGCGGATGCAGCCGCGCCGCCGTACCGAGTACGACGCTCTCGATCGGCAGAGCGAAGCGGCGGCGCGCTTCAGTTCGGGTCAGGGTCGAGTGCTTCTGATCGAAGCCGTGCGGAACATGGGTCAGGCGTTGGCGGTAGGAAGCCGGATAGTGCGAATAGTCGCGCAGCATGTCCTTTGAGTTCACCGTGATGGTGTCGAACACGCCGAGTCGACCCATCATCCGGTCGAGCTTCTGCAGCCAGCCGGGCATCGTCAACCGGGCCGAAACCTGATTGGCGATCACCGGAGCCGGACTCACCAGCCGCGCGATAGCGCCGCCGATCGCATTGCCGTAGTGCTGAAATGTCAGGATCGCATCCGGGCGCGTCGTGCGGATCCGGCGACCGAGGGACACCAGGAAGCGCAGGAACGACAATGGATTGCCGGGCCGGCGCGGCGCGCAATAGGTCGTATTCGCCGGCTCGTCGAAGCCGCGCGACTGCCGGAAGAAGAACAGGTTGTGGACATCGTAGCCGCGCGCCGCCAGCCCGGCACCGACGAGGCGCGAGATCTCCTGTGCACCCGCGTTCTCGGCTTGGGTCTGGATCAGAAGAATGCGTGTCGCAAGCCCCGTCGTGCGCCGGCTCGAACCCGCCGAGGCGGGAGCTACATTCGTGACGAGCGCTGCACCGGTGCGATCTGATCGCGGCGCCTGATCGCTCATCGAACACATCTCGCGAAACACTCGTACATGGACTGCGTCGGTGACCCCATAAGATTAATAAAACGTGTACCGCTCGGTGCGGCGCCTTCACAGGCGCTGAGTCCCGGAGGACGCGCAATTTCTAAAGACGCGGTTAACCCTCCGACAATATCTGCGCCGCGGCGTTTCTTTGAAGGCACAGTTCAGGATCATGGCGCGGGCGTGGCGGAGTAACCCGCAATTAACCGTAGAAATTTACTTTGCGATGAGCATCCCCGGGTCGGGGACGAGTGGAGCGTTGTAGTGCCCGTTTCTCCGACAGCCAGCGACAAGGCGCCGACCGAGCGGCGCGAGGTGTCGGCGTCCTGGCAAGGCGTCGGCGGCGACGCTCGCGGTGCCGCCGAAGACGGATTGTCGGTCGCGCGTATCGCTGGTTTCTTCTTGGACAATGCCAGGCGGATCGCTGTGGCGGCGGCGGTGCTGTTTGCGCTCGGGATCGTCGGGCTTTGGCTGGTGCCGGCGAAGTATGCAGCGACGGCGCTGGTCATCGTCGATCCACGTGAACAGCGCGTTACCCCGGATCAGGAAGTGCTGCCGGGGATAGGCCAGGACGCTGCGGCGTTGCAGAGCCTGGTGGAGATCGCCAAGTCCGACGGCTTTCTCGAACCGCTGATCGACAAGCTGAAGGTCGCCGACGATTACGAAATCTCCGGTGGGGAAACCGATCGGGCCCGGGTTCTGGAGAAGTTCCGCAAGCATCTCGAGATCGCGCGCCGCGGGCTGACCTACGTCATTGCGATGACCTTCGTCTCGAAGGATCCGCAGCGCGCCGCCGACTATGCCAACGCGATCGCATCGGCATTCGTGGCCAGCCAGACCAACACGCGCACCGTGGCGACCGACGATGCAGCCGCCTGGCTGAACTCCCGCCTCAAGACGCTGAGCGACAAGCTGCGAGCGTCGGAGGATGCCATTGCGGCCTTCAAGACGCAGTACCGTATCGTGGATGCCGGAAAGGAAAGCACCACACGTCAGCTCCGGGTCACCGAGCTCACCCAGCAGGTGTCCGCGGCACGGCTCCAGGTCGAAGAGGCCAGGGGGCGCTACGAGCAGGCGCAGCGCGATCTGAAATCGGATGTCGACGGATCGACCGGCTCGAAGTCGGATCTACTGACCGCGTTGCGGGCCCAGCTCAATCAGCTCAACGACCAGATCGCGCAGAAGCGCGCCGTGCTCGGCGATCGACATCCCGACCTGGTGATGTCCTACAACCAGCTCGCCGAACTCAAGCGGCAGATCGAAGTCGAGCGCAGGCGCCACGTCGCGAACGCGAAGTCCGACTACGAAGCGCTGCTCGACAAGCAGAAGACGCTCGAGGCGCAGTTGAAGCAGCTCGAAGGCGACATGCTGACCGATGCTCAGGCCGCCGTGAAGCTCCAGGAATTGCAGCGCGAGGCCGACGCGAACCGTGCCATCTATGAACAGTTTCTGGCACGCTACAACGCCACCAATCAGCAGCGGCTGCTGCAGGCGACGCAAACCAAGGTGGCGTCGCTCGCAACGCCGCCCAGTCGATCCACCCGGCCCCCGTTGTCGCTGATGCTGGCCGTGCTGACGATCGTGTCGCTGTTCGGCGGGGTGGGGTTCGCTGTGGTCATGGACAGAATTCGGCCGCGTGCCGGGGGCGACGAAGACAAGGCAGAAAGTGTTGCCAGCCAGGGGCCGGCCGCCGCTGAGGTGGCCTCCGAACCTCATCCGATCTCCGGCGGTGCCGCCATCCCGCCGCCGACTCCGATCACCTCGCGGCCGCGCCCTCCCGGGCCGCCGGATGTGAGCGCCGCCGGGGCCGCTGTGCAGCCGGGATTTCCCGACATACCGGTCTCTGTGCAACGGATTCTCGATACCATCGGCGTCAAGACATCGGATCGTGGCAGAGTGGTGCTGGTGACGTCCGCCGACGCTGCGAGCGGTGGTGCGGTGGCGCGTGCGCTCAATCAGGCTGCCGTCGATCGCGGTCTGCTCAGCGTCGTGGTCGAAGTCGCCCCCGACTCGGCCGCGCTGCAGGCGGGGTCTGCAGCCGGACGAAGCGCGGCGGTTCGTACCCTGAAGACGAGCGTGCGCAGCCTGCTTCGGCTGCTGAGTGCAGCGCCTGACGATGCAGCGCAGGATGATATTCGCAGCGAGTTCGACCTGGTGTTGATCGACGCGCCGTCACCGCGGGCGTGCCCGGAGGTCGCCCAGCTCGCCGCGCACACCGACTACAATCTGCTGGCAGTCGGGGCGATCTCGAACGATCCCGGCGCGATCCAGCACGCGCAGGCGAGCCTGTCGCGGTTCGGCCGCGCTCCGATTGCCACCGTCACCAATCAGATCGGCGGTCGACCGGCCGCGGAGCGCTCCGATACGCGGCTCGCCGGCTGACAGGGACAAGGACGACCCGGGGATCTGGTCTCCGGCATCGATCGCGGTTGTCGGGCCTGTCCGTCCGACATCCCGTGCGGGTTACGGGAGCACTGGATCTCGACGTGACGTCAGTGGGTTGGACCGCCCTCGATCAGGGGGCCCTGTTCGAGACGCGCGCGCGAGTCGCGATCCGATGGCTTGTGGCCATGATCGTGCTGGTCTCGATGGGCGTCTTCAGTCCGGCGCTGGTTCCCGAAGAACAGGCCGTCTTGCAGCAGGTCGCGGCGCTCGGGCTCTGGTCGCTCGTGATCGCCGTTAGTTTCCTCGTCACCCCGATCGCCCGCCTCGCACTCACCGCCGACGTCGTCGCAGTGTTGGGATTCTACGTATTTGCGATGTTGTCGGCATTTTGGTCCGATCTGACGCCGCCCACCTTGATGAAGGCGGCGGCGATGTCGATCACCACGTTCGGTGCCTATCGGTTGGCGATGCGGATCGACATCGACGACATCCTCGCCGCGGCGACCTTCGCTCTGTTCCTTCTGGTCGGCAGTTCTGTCCTGGTGGCGTTGTTCATTCCAAGCATCGGCGTCAACGACAGTTGGATGCACGCGGGCCAATGGCAGGGCGTGTTCGCATCCAAGCAGGCTCTCGGCATCATCAGTGCCCACCTGGTGCTGTTTGCGACTTACCGCAAGATCACCGGTGGCGGCTGGCTCGTGTTCCTGCTGATGCTCGCCGTCGGAAGCGCGGGTGCGATCGGCTCCGGTTCTCGTGGCGGTGGCGCGCTAACAGTAGCCGCCTGCGTGGCCCTCTATCTGTGCGGGCGATCGATCACGCTGATGAGAGTTCTCGCCCTGGGACCGCTGCTGCTGAGCGCAGTCGCCTGCCTGATGATCGCCTACATCTATTTTACCGGATACGACGCGTTCCGCATCGGCGACACCAGCATCGACTTCACCGAGCGGACATTCATTTGGCAATATGCCTTGAGCCACTTCAACGATGCGCCCGTTGCCGGATTCGGTCTGAACGGCTTCTGGACCGTCAAGTCACTGTACGACTACTACGAGCAGAGCCACGGCTGGGTGCTGGACAATTTTCATAGCGGCTACGTCGCGGTGCTGGTGGAGACGGGCCTGATCGGGTTCACTCTGTTCCTGACCAGCACCGCACTGGTCACCGTGCGCATCTTGATGTCGATCCGCGACCGAGCGATCATGCGTACGCACTGCACGCTGGCCATCGTGTTTCTGCTTTTGAGCTATCAGATCAATCTCACCGAAACCAACTTCCTGCGATCGACGTCCTTCATGTCGATTCTTCTCATCGTCGTTCAGTTGATGGTTTGTAGTTTTCCTGCCGCGTCGACCCGGCAGGAGAGCGCGGCGCAGGAGCGATCCCGATGCTGAGAGGCGGCGGGATTGCTCGACTGATCGCGACCATGCTGTTGGCCTCCGCCGTCGTTGCGCCGGTTGCCGGCGCCACAAGGGTCTCCGACGATTTTGCAATGGCGTCGCGCATGGCGCGGGGCGTCAACATTCTCGGCTATGACGGCATATGGGAGGGCGGCGTCGATGCGCCGTTCCGATTGGATCATCTCGACAAGATCAGGCAGGCCGGGTTCGACCACGTCCGCATCAATCTGTTCGGGTTCAAGTTCATGGACAGCGCCGATCGTTTGAGCGATGTCTATCTGGAGCGGCTCGATCTGGTGATCCACAGCGCGATTTCGGCCGGGCTCATTCCGGTGATCGACGCGCACGATACCGAGACCTGCCAGATCCAGATCGACGTCTGCAGGCGCAAGCTTGCGGCGTTCTGGCGCCAGGTCGCGGACCGCTATGCGGGGCAGTTTCCGAGTCTGGTGTTCGAGCTGCTCAACGAGCCCGGCGGACATATGACGATCGCGCAGTGGAACAGTCTGTTGCGGGAATTGCTCGCGACCGTGCGCAGCAGCAATCCTGAACGCATCGTCGTCGTTGCTGCGCTGAACACGCCGGAGGCATCGATCGAATCTCTCGAACTCCCTGCCACGGATCGACGGATCATCGTGACCTTCCACTACTACGAACCATTCGACTTCACCCATCAGGGGGCGCCCTGGTCGGAGAGGTTGGCAGGACTGCCGGCGAGGGAGTGGGGCAGCGAACAGGACAGGGCCAAGGTCGCCGCGGATTTCGATCGCGTACAACGGTTTGCCGCACGCGAAGCGCGTCCGGTCTATCTGGGGGAGTTCGGTGTCTATGAGCGGGCGCCGCGGGCCAGCCGGTTGCGCTATCTCGATGATGTTGCGCGGGCCGCGGAGCGGCGCGGTTGGCCGTGGGCTTATTGGCAGTTCGACCACGATTTTGCGCTGTTCGACACCGAGCGCCAGATCTGGCATGCGGACGTTCTGCGCGCACTGATACCCCCGCGCCGGCCGCTGCGGCGCGACTGATCTCTACCGCGACCGTGTGAGCAGCAAATACATCGCATAGGGATTGGTCTTGAGATAGCGCACGCCGAGCCTGCGCGGCTCCAGCGCCATCCGCCACAACCACTCGAGGCCGACCTTCTGCATCCACTGCGGTGCGCGCGGCTTGGAGCCCGACAGGAAGTCGAACAGGCCGCCGGAGGTCTTGATCACGCCGACAGTGGTGAGGCGATGGCGGTTGCGGACCACGAACGCCTGCTCCCGCGGCACGCCCATCGACACCCACAGGATGTCGGGCGCCAGCGCGCCGATCTCACGGCACACCGCGATCTCCTCGGCCTCGTCGGCGAAATACCCGTGGCGATGCCCGACCAGGCGCAGTCCCGGATAGCGGCGTTGCATGCGCTCGACGGCGAGCTTGTTGGACGCCTCGCTGGCGCCCAGCATGTACATCGTCGCGCCGCGCCTGCAGGATTCCCGGGCGACCTCGTGGAACAGGTCGGTGGTGGCGACGCGCTCCGGCAGCGACTGGCCACAGCGGAACCGCGATACGAACACCAGCGGCATACCGTCGGCATGGATGGCGTCGGCCTCCATCACCAATCGACGCTCGTTCTCGTCCACAGCGCAGCGGTAGGTGACCTCGCCGTTGGCCGACGTCATATAGGCCGGGAACCTCCACAATCCGCGGCGGTGCAACGCTTCGTCGACCATGGCGCGCGCCGTCTCGGCTTGATCGCTCACCACGATCGGCAGGCCGCCGAGCAGCACGCGAGGCCATTGGCCGAACCGTTTGCGGCGGCGATCGCCGGAGACGCGGCGTTCGCCGTGCGGCAGATGCCGGTCGAACGGAATCCAGAACGCAGCTTTCCTGCGGTCCGACTTGCGCCGATCGGCGCCCGGCGTCGTCGCAGCCGGCTTGTCGCCGCCATCTTGCGCGTTGGACATTGCTCTTCCCAGCGATCATCAGATCGATCGATTTTGCGGCAGAACAATCGATCATTCGAGCAAGGGAAGCAACCTTCGACGAACCGTGCCCGCTCAACAAGGTAAAGTGGTTAAGGCCGCATCGCCTGGTTCGCAGAAAAGCTGCGATAGCTGTCCTGCGAACGCAGGCGGCTGTGCCGATTTGGCGCGACGTGCCGTGTTGAGACAGCGTTCGGCAGATGCCGGGTCAACCGAGGCGGCGCTCCCAGGCGAGCGCGTGGCGCACGATGGTCTCCAGGTCGTCGTAGCGCGGCGTCCACCCCAGGATGTCGCGCGCGCGCTGATTGGCGGCGATCAGCGCCGCGGGGTCGCCGGCGCGGCGGCCCTTGAACCGAACCTCGAAATCGGAACCAGAGACGCGTTTCACAACCTCGATCACGTCGAGCACGGAGTAACCGTTCGCGTAGCCGATGTTGCAGGTGATGCTGGGCTTGCCCGAGCGCAGATAGTGAAGCGCGTCGAGATGCGCCTGGGCTAGATCCGACACATGCACGTAGTCGCGAATGCACGAGCCGTCGGGGGTCGGATAGTCGGTGCCGTAGACGTCGAGCCCCGGCCTCTTGCCGAGCGCGGCCTGCACAGCGAGCTTGATCAGGTGGGTCGCGTTCGGTGTCGACTGGCCGGCGCGGCCCTGCGGATCGGCGCCGGCGACGTTGAAGTAGCGCAGAGCCGCGTAGCTGAACGGGTGGGCCTGAGCCACGTCGGCCAGCATCCATTCGACCATCAGCTTGGAGCGGCCGTAAGGGTTGATCGGCTGGGTCGGATCGCCCTCATCGACCGGTGTGCGCTCCGGCTCCCCATAGACCGCAGCGGTCGACGAGAATACCACATGCGGAATGCCGCGCTTGATCGCGCAATCGAGCAGCGTGCGGGCGTTGGCGGTGTTGTTGCCGTAATAGGCCAGCGGTTTGGCGACCGATTCCGGCACCACGATGCTGGCGGCGAAATGAACGATCGCCTCGATCGGGTGCTCGTCCATGATCCGGCCGACGAACTCGGCGTCGCCGACATTGCCATCGAACAACGGCACCTCGACCGGCACCACGGCGCGCGAGCCGGAGGAAAGATCATCGATTACCAGCGGGCGTTCGCCGGCGCCGAGGAGCGCCAGCGTCATGTGGCTGCCGATATAGCCGGCGCCGCCGGTCACGAGGATGTCGGGTGTGTCCCTCTGGGGCG
>NZ_QPFS01000105.1:0-17231 GCF_010906995.1 Rhodopseudomonas sp. WA056
GGTCAACCTCGATCCCCGCATGGCATCCTTCGCCAACGGCGTCCACCGCCTCGACGGACAGCTCATGGTCGTCCTCGACGTCGACAAAGTACTCGAAATCGCAACCCAACGTATGGCTGCATGACGTCTGGACTGAGTGCGGCGCAATCGCAGGAACTGCCCATCCGGGCTTGAACTGATAGAGGCAGAAAATGAAGACATGTCTGGTGGTCGACGACTCGAGCGTCATCCGGAAGGTCGCTCGGCGCATCCTCGAGGGGCTCGACTTCGAGATCGTCGAAGCAGAGGACGGCGAAAAGGCACTCGAAGCCTGCAAGCACGGGCTGCCCGACGCCGTTCTGCTCGATTGGAACATGCCGGTGATGGACGGCTACGAGTTCCTGCGCAATTTGCGTCGCATGCCGGGCGGTGACGCCCCGAAAGTGGTGTTCTGCACCACCGAGAACGACGTCGCGCATATCGCCCGGGCGCTGCATGCCGGGGCCAACGAGTACATCATGAAGCCCTTCGACAAGGACATCGTGACGGCGAAGTTTCAGGAAGTCGGCCTGATCTGACGGGGGTCGGAAGGCCGACTTTGGCGCCGCGTTGTGGGACGCGGTGGGGAGTGGAAAGTATGTGTTGCGTCGGTGGCCTATGAGCGTAGCTTTGGCAGGTAGTCCCGCTACGAATTCGGCGCAATACGAGCCGTTGCGCGTGATGATCGTCGACGACTCGGTCGTCATCCGCGGATTGATTTCGCGCTGGGTCGAAGCCGAGCCGGACATGGTGGTGGCGGCCTCGCTCCGCACCGGGCTCGACGCCGTCAATCAGCTCGAACGGGTCAAGCCGGACGTCGCGGTGCTCGACATCGAAATGCCGGAACTCGACGGCATTTCGGCGCGGCCGCAACTACTCGCCAAGAAGCGCGATCTGGTGGTGATCATGGCGTCGACGCTGACCCGCCGCAACGCGGAGATCAGCTTCAAGGCGTTGTCGCTGGGCGCTGCCGATTACATTCCGAAGCCGGAAAGCACGCGCGAGCCGCAGGCCGCCGACATCTTCAAGCACGATCTGCTGCAGAAGATCCGTTCGCTCGGCGGCCGGGTTCGTCGTCGTGCGTCGCCCGCCACGGCTGCACCGGCGGTCGCTCGCGATCCGCATCCGGCCCCGCTGCCGCATCCCGCGGTCGCGGCCCCGAGCGTCGCGAGTCAGGCTGCGCTGGTCAAACGTTCGTTTGGCCCGACTGCACCGCGGGTGCTGTTGATTGGTTCGTCGACCGGCGGCCCGCAGGCGCTGATGGCGCTGGTGGCCGACATCGGCCCGGTGATCGACCGTTTCCCGGTGCTGATCACCCAGCACATGCCGCCGACCTTCACCACCATTCTGGCCGAACACCTCGCTCGTGCCAGCCGACATCCTGCGCACGAAGGCATCGACGGCGAAGCCATCAAGCCGGGCCAGATTTATCTGGCGCCCGGCGGCCGCCACATGCGCGTCGCCAAGCATGGCGGCAGTCCGGTGATCGCGCTCGACGACGGCCCGCCGGTGAATTTCTGCAAGCCTGCCGTCGATCCGCTGTTCACTTCGGCGATCGATGTCTGGCAGGGCGGCATCCTCGCGGTGGTTTTGACCGGCATGGGCTCAGACGGGATGCGCGGCGGCAAGGACATCGTCGCCGCGGGCGGCAGCGTGATCGCCCAGGACGAAGCCTCCAGCGTGGTATGGGGGATGCCCGGCGCGGTCGCCAATGCCGGGGTCTGCGCCGCGGTGCTGCCGCTCAACCAGATCGGCTCCAAGGTGGTCCGCCTGTTCGCAGGAGACCGCTCGTGACCCCGCTCGACTACGAGTTTCTGCGCAAGCTGCTGAAGGATCGGTCGGGCCTCGATCTGTCGGCCGACAAGCAATATCTGGTCGAAAGTCGCCTGCTGCCGCTGGCGCGGCGGTTCGGCCTCGGCGGCATCAGCGATCTGGTGCAGAAGATGAAGGGGATGGGCGCGGAGTCGCTGATCTCCGACGTCGTCGAGGCGATGACCACTAACGAGACGTTCTTCTTCCGCGACAAGGTGCCGTTCGATCATCTGCGCGAAGAGATGCTGCCGGCGCTTTTGCAGGCGCGCGCGGCGCGGCGCTCGTTGCGGATCTGGTGTGCGGCGTCGTCGACCGGACAGGAGCCGTATTCGATCGCGATGACGCTGAAGGAGCTTGGACCGGCAGTCGCCGGCTGGCGGTTCGAGATCGTTGCCACCGACCTGTCGCCTCAGGTTCTGGAGAAATCCAAGTCCGGTCTGTTCAGCCAGTTCGAGGTGCAGCGCGGCCTGCCGATCCAGCTCCTTGTGAAGTACTTCAAGCAGGCCGGCGAGGTGTGGGAGCTCAGCCCCGAGATCCGCGCCATGGTGCAGCATCGCCAGCTCAACCTGCTGCACGATTTCTCGTCGCTCGGCACGTTCGACATCGTGTTCTGCCGCAACGTGCTGATCTACTTCGATCAGGCCACAAAGGTCGGCATTCTGGAGCGGATCGCCAAGCGGCTCGAGCCCGACGGCTATCTGACCCTCGGCGCCGCCGAGACCGTGGTCGGTCTGACCGACGTCTTCAAACCGCATGCTTCGCGGCGCGGCGTCTATCTGCCGAACCTGAAGTCGGCGCCGTCGATCGTCCCGGCGTTCCCGGCCACCACTGCCCTCAGCAGCCTTCGCGCTGGCTGAGGCGCGGAGCCCTCGAACTCTTCAACCTCATCATTGCTCGACAGCCTTCGTCATTCCGGGGCGCTTGCGCAGCGAGCGACCCCGGAATCCAAAGGTTGTCGTGCAGGGCGGCGGCCAAGTCGTGCCGGCGGCAGATTCCGGCTCGCGCCGATCGGCGCGCCCCGCAATGACCTGGGTGAGCGGGGTCGGCGCGCCAGAGCCGCGTCCCAAAACAAAAACCCCGCCATTTGCGGCGGGGTCAAGGACCACTCGGAAGGAGAGCGCCGGGTGGCGCTCCTGGGTAAACTAGGTCAGGCCGGGATGCGGACGTCGTCCTCGGACGGCTCGCGGAGCACATAACCGCGGCCCCACACCGTCTCGATGAAATTGCGGCCGTCGGAGGCGTTGGCGAGCTTCTTGCGCAGCTTGCAGATGAAGACGTCGATGATCTTCAGTTCCGGTTCGTCCATGCCACCGTAGAGGTGGTTGAGGAACATTTCCTTGGTCAGCGTGGTGCCCTTCCGCAAGCTGAGCAGTTCCAGCATCTGATATTCCTTGCCGGTCAGATGCACGCGCTGGCCGCCGACTTCGACGGTCTTGGTGTCGAGATTGACGACGAGATCGCCGGTCTGGATCACCGACTGGGCATGGCCCTTGGAGCGGCGGACGATGGCGTGGATGCGCGCGACCAGCTCGTCCTTGTGGAACGGCTTGGTCATGTAGTCGTCGGCGCCGACGCCGAGACCCTTCACCTTGTCCTCGATGCCGGCGAGGCCGGACAGGATCAGGATCGGGGTCTTGATCTTGGAAACACGGAGCTGCTTGAGAACGTCGTAACCGGACATGTCCGGCAGGTTCAGATCAAGCAGAATGATGTCGTAGTCGTACAGCTTGCCGAGGTCGACGCCTTCTTCACCGAGATCCGTCGTGTAGACATTGAAACTCTCGGATTTGAGCATCAATTCGATCGACTGCGCGGTCGCGCTGTCATCTTCAATCAGCAATACGCGCATGCCAGTCCCCTCTAAGCGCCGCTACGGGCGTCAGGCGTCCGCACACTTGCGGCACTGGAAACGCCTTTGAAGAACTGATTCGGATCCTGACGAGGAATGGTTAACAAAAACTGATTCGGCTCCGCAAGGTCCCATCGTGCAATTTTTGTCGAATCGCACTAAGGTATTGCGGCAAAGCAGATTTTTGTCGGCCCGCTCCTTCAGGTTCCACTTTAAGAGACGGAGTTAACCGACTCTTGCGACTCGCCCTTCATTCTGATGGGCGAATGCGCTCAGTTACCAAAGACAGTGACGCAATGATTAACGATGCGGGTAAACACGAAGTTAAGGGGACCCGGCCCGCATCGACAAACTTAAGGGTTTCGCAATGAAGGCCCTCGCGGAACAGATCGGCGACATCGACAGCGTCAACACGTATGGCCGCGTCGTCGGCGTGCGCGGTCTGATGGTCGAGATCGCCGGGCCGATTCACGCGATGAGCGTTGGCGCGCGCATCGTTGTCGAGACCGGCGCCAACCGTGCGATCCCGTGCGAAGTGATCGGCTTCACTGGTAACAACGCGATTGTTATGCCGTTCGCGGGGCTCGAGGGCGTGCGCCGCGGTTGCCGCGCCATCATCGCCAACGCCGCCGCCCAGGTGCGGCCGTCGCCGCATTGGCTCGGCCGTGTCGTTAACGCTTTGGGCGAGCCGATCGACGGCAAGGGGCCGCTGGTGCAGGGCCCGTCGCCGATGCCGTTCCGCAACCAGCCGCCACCGGCGCATTCGCGCAAGCGTGTCGGAGCGCCGCTCGACCTCGGCGTGCGCGCGCTCAACACCTTTCTCACCTGCTGCCGCGGTCAGCGCATGGGTATCTTCGCCGGTTCCGGCGTCGGTAAATCGGTGTTGCTGTCGATGCTGGCGCGCAACGTCGATGCGGCGGTGTCGGTGATCGGGCTGATCGGCGAGCGTGGCCGCGAGGTGCAGGAATTCCTGCAGGACGACCTCGGCGAGGAGGGCCTCGCCCGCTCGGTGGTGGTGGTCGCGACCTCGGACGAGCCGGCGCTGATGCGGCGACAGGCTGCGTATCTGACGCTGGCGATCGCCGAGTACTTCCGAGACAACGACAAGGACGTGCTGTGCCTGATGGACTCGGTGACGCGGTTTGCGATGGCGCAGCGCGAGATCGGGCTGTCGGCCGGCGAGCCGCCGACCGCCAAAGGCTACACGCCCACGGTGTTCACCGAGCTGCCGAAGCTGCTCGAGCGTGCCGGCCCCGGGCTCGGCGAGGGCACCATCACCGGCATCTTCACGGTGCTGGTCGATGGCGACGATCATAACGAGCCGGTCGCCGACGCAGTGCGCGGCATCCTCGACGGCCACATCGTGATGCAGCGTGCGATCGCCGAGCGCGGCCGCTATCCGGCGATCAATGTCTTGAAATCGGTGTCGCGCACCATGCCGAAGTCCGCCGACCCGGTGTACCTGCCGCTGATCAAGCGGGCGCGACAGATCATGGCGACCTACGCCGACATGGAAGAATTGATCCGGCTGGGCGCCTATCGCCCGGGCTCCAGCGCCGAGGTCGACGAGGCGGTGCGGTTGCACGAGCCGCTGGAAAATTTCCTCCGCCAGGGCAAGGACGAGGCGACCAGTCTGCAGTCAGGATATGCACAATTAGAGCAGATCCTGAGTAATTCGGAAACGGAACGCTAACTTTGTCCGGCCATCATGCTTGGCACGTCAATCGATTTGCCGGTTGCCCCTGCGCGGCGGGCCGGTGTCGTCCCGCGTTGAATTGGGACTTCTGGGGAGTACGAGTCGATGAAGTCACGTGATACGCTGATCCGCCTGAAGAAATTTCAGGTCGACGAGCGGCGCCGACGGGTCGCCCAGATCGAAGCGATGATCGCGGATTTCGAGCGGATGTCGTCCGACCTCGAGCGCGAAATTCTCACCGAGCAGGAACGTGCCGGCATCGCCGATCCGACCCATTTCGCCTATCCGACCTATGCCAAGGCGGCAATCCAGCGTCGGGAGAATCTGACGCGGTCCGCCGACGAATTGCGCGTGCAACTCGAGGAGGCGCGCGGCCAGTTGTCCGAGGCGTTCGACGAGATGAAGAAGGTCGAACTGCTCGACGAGCGCGATCAGGCCCGCGAGCGGGCCGAAGAGAGCGCCCGCGAGCAGGCCGACCTCGACAGCATCGGCTTGATGCGGGCACGGCTCGGCGGCGCCGGCGCCGTCGCCTGACGCTCACATCGCTGCGATCGAAACAGCCCGGGCCCGCGCGGTCCGGGCTTTCGTTTGCGGTATCCACAGCCTATCAAGTGCCGTGGTGGAACGCCGCGTTGCACGATATGCTGGTTTGGTTCGGGCCGCCGGTTCGAACGGGGGCATGGCTGCAATGGCCATGGTGAGGTCTTAGGAATGCTGTCGCCGGCTGAGTTGGTTTCGCTGATCGCCGCTGTCGCAGAGCGCGACCAGGACGCGTTCCAGCGGCTCTACGAAGCGACCCGGGCGAAACTGTTCGGCGTCGTTCTTCGTATCTTGCGGCGACAGGATCTCGCCGAAGAAGTCATCCAGGACGCCTACGTCAAGATCTGGAACAATGCCGCGCAGTTCGACGCCAAGGTCGCTTCGCCGATCACCTGGATGGCGTCGATCGCGCGCAACCGTGCGATCGACGTCGCGCGCAAGCGCGGCGAGGTTTCGATCGAAGAGGAGCCGTCCGCCAACGAGGTCGCGGCAGAGACGCCGGATCCGCTGGCGCGCCGCGAGATGACCGAGGAGCTGAAGCGCCTGCTGGAATGTATCGGCCGTCTGGAGCCCGACCGGCAGAAACTGGTTCTGCTGGCGTACTACAACGGTTGGAGCCGTGAACAGCTCGGCGCCAAGTTCGGTGCGCCGGCCAATACGATCAAGACCTGGCTGCGCCGCAGCCTGCTCGATGTTCGGGGGTGTTTGGGACTGACCTGATGGCCCACAGCGAAGACCATAGCGCGCTTGCCGCCGAATACGCGCTCGGCACGCTCGACGCCGCCGAGCGGGCGGAGGCCGAGGCGCTGACGCGCAGCGATGCGACGTTCGCCGCGCTGGTCGAAGCGTGGGAGCTGAAGCTCGGCGCGCTTAATCAGATGGTCGGGCTGGTCGAGCCGCGCGCCGAAGTGTGGGATCGGATCAAGGCGGCGATCTCCGCCGAGTCACAGCGCGCGGTGCCGCCGCAGGCTGCATCGCCGACAGGAGATGCAGCCGCGGGTGTGCTGGGTGCGCCGGGAGAACCGATCTTGCCACGCCCCGCAAACGACACTGGTCCCGCCGCCGCAAACAGCTCGACCGAACTCAGCCCCGAATCCAAGCGTGTCGTGCACTTCGCCAAGCGCGCCTACATCTGGCGAGGCGTCGCCATGCTGTCGAGCGCGATCGCGGCGTCGCTGCTGCTGGTGGTCGGCGCGCAGGTGTACCAGCCGGATGTTCTGCCGGACGCAGTGCGGCCGCCGATCCGGACCAAAGTGGTGACCGTCGAGGCGCCGCCGCCGCCGATCCCGCCGCAATACGTCGCGGTGCTGCAGAAGAGCGGCGATGCGCCGGCCTTCATTCTCACGGTCGACGCCGGCACCAAGACCTTCACGGTGCGCCGCGTCGCCGCCACCCCGGAGCCCGGTAAAAGTTACGAACTCTGGCTGGTGTCGGACAAGCTGCAGAAGCCGCGCTCGCTCGGCGTGATCGGCGGCCACGACTTCACCGTCAATCCGGTGCTGTCCTCGTTCGATCCCGAACTCGTCAACCAGGCCACCTATGCGGTCACGGTCGAGCCGGAAGGCGGCTCGCCGACCGGCGTCGCCACCGGCCCGATCGTGTTCACCGGCAAGCTGGTGGAAAGCGTACCGCCGGAGCCGGCGCGGACGACGCCGCAGCAATAGCGGCCGCCCGCGCCTGCTTCACCGAGATTGCTCGAGGCGATTTGGCGGACGCACGGGGCAGCGGCGGATGGTTCGAGCCGGAGCTTTATGCTGCTCGCCGTGAAACCTCGCCATAAAACTCGGCCTGTCGGGAGCGGCACTCCGAAGCGCGATCCCGATGCGATCCGAAACCGGGGCCGCCCCACCTCACCAACATTCCCGTAAAAGAAAAACGCCCGTGGGGAGCGGGCGTTTTCCTCGGGTCGTCACTTGGGGTGAGTGCGACCTCCTCAGCTCACGCGTGGCCAGGGGGGCTATCCGGCTGGCGTGACGGCTGGACTACTCAGCGGATCACCACGGTCTCCGCTTTGGTGATCGCGGTCGGTTTGCCGGCTTTGATTACTTTCGCGGTCTGGGTGTAGCCGTCGTCGGCACCGAGCCGCGCGGTGATCCCGAGGCCCGCCACCGCGATCCCGGCGACCAGAGCCACGGCCACAACCTTCAGGTGGGTGGTGCGATCGGCACTGTAGATCGAATGGTTCATCGCTGAGCCTCCTGGGTTTCTTCTCCACCCTCGGAAATTCGTGTTTGCGATCCCGAAGCAGGTTCAAAGAACTCGTGCAGAAAACGTAGGAAATCGTCCGGGCGTTCCGCAGGGGCGAACACAAACGCGTGAACAAGCGTGACAATGCGCGAGGATGCGGTGCACAAGACCGGCTTAACTTACTGAAAATTAATCAAATAGTGGCGAACGCTCAGGGTGTGGGTGAAGCGCTCGGTGAGCGCCCACTCATCGGCCAAAAGAGCCATCCGGGCTTGTCTGTTGCACAAAAGTCGCGCAGCCCGCTCCGGCGGCGGCGCGGCCGGAACCAATGGCTCAGACGCTGCCGACGGTCTTCAGCCGCGCCCGCGGGTGAATTTCGGCCTGTGACATCACCGTGGTCTGGGAGCGGAAGCGTTCGACCAGCGAGCGGACGAACGGCCGGATCGTCGCCGAGGTCACCAGCACCGGCGCTTCGCCCTCGCGCGCGGCCTGCTCGAACTTGTCGCGCACCGCCGTCATGAATTCCGACAGCTTCGAGGGCGCCATCGCCAGGGTGCGGTCTTCGCCCTGACCGATGATCGACTCGGCGAACGCCTGCTCCCATTTCGCCGACAGCGCGATCAGCGGCAGATAGCCGTTGTACGAGGTGTTCTGCGCGCAGATCTGGCGCGCCAGCCGGGCGCGGACGTGCTCGACGATGGTCGACGGATTGCGCGAGAACGCCAGCGCTTCGGCGACGCCTTCGAGAATGGTCGAAAGGTCGCGGATCGACACCCGCTCGGCGAGCAGCAGTTGCAGTACACGCTGGATGCCGGAGACGGTGATCTGGCCGGGCACGATGTCCTTGACCAGTTCTCCTTGCTCGCTCGGCAGATCCTTGAGCAGTTTCTGGGTCTCGCCGTAGGACAACAGGTCGGACATGTTGGCCTTGAGCAGTTCGGTCAGATGCGTCGACAGCACGGTGGCGGCGTCGACCACGGTGTAGCCCTTCAGCGACGCCTCTTCCTTGAAATTGGCATCGACCCAGGTGGCGGGCAGGCCGAAGGTCGGCTCGGTGGTGTGAATGCCGGGCACCGTCACCTGCTCGCCGGCCGGGTCCATGACCATGAACTGATTTGGCCAGATCCGCCCCGAACCGGCGTCGACTTCCTTGATCTTGATGACGTAGGTGTTGGCCTCGAGCTGGACATTGTCGAGGATCCGCACCGCCGGCATCACGAATCCCATTTCGATCGCCAGCGAACGGCGCAGCGCCTTGATCTGCTCGGTCAGGCGGTCGGTGCCGTCCGGGCCGTTGACCAGCGGCAGCAGCGCGTAGCCGAGTTCGATCTTGAGGTCGTCGATCCGCAGCGCCGCGGCGATCGGCTCCTCGGCGGCGGCCGCCGCTGCAGCCGCGGCCATTTCCGGCGCTACTGCGGCCTGCGCCGCCTCGGCGCTGACCTGTGCCTTGCGCTTGCCGGCCTTGAAGGCCAGATAGCCGGCACCGCCGCCGAGCGCCAGGAACGGCAATGTGGGAATCCCCGGCAGTGCCGCCAGCACCAGCATCACCGCGGCGGCCATGCCGAGCGCCTGCGGATAGCCGGAGAGCTGGCCCATCATCGCCTTGTCGGCCGAGCCGGTGATGCCGGCCTTGGACACCAGCAGGCCGGCCGCGGTCGACACGATCAGCGCCGGGATCTGGGTCACCAGGCCGTCGCCGACGGTCAGCAGCGTGTAGGTGTGCCCGGCCTCGCTGAACGACAGACCCTGCTGCATCACCCCGATGATGATGCCGCCAATGACGTTGATGAACACCACCAGCAGTCCGGCGATGGCGTCGCCGCGGACGAATTTGGAGGCACCGTCCATGGCGCCGAAGAAGCCGCTCTCGTCTTCCAGCTCCTTGCGCCGTGCCTTGGCGGTGGCTTCGTCGATCAGGCCCGCCGACAGGTCGGCGTCGATCGCCATCTGCTTGCCGGGCATCGAATCCAACTGGAAGCGTGCGGCGACTTCGGCAATACGACCCGAACCCTTGGTGATGACCACGAAATTGACGATGATCAGGATCGTGAACACGATGATCCCGATCACGAAATTGCCGCCCATCACGAAGCCGCCGAACGCCTCGATGACGTGACCGGCGGCCGCGGTACCCTCGTGGCCGTGCGACAGGATCAGCCGGGTCGACGCCATGTTCAGCGACAGCCGCAGCATCGTCGAGATCAGCAGCACAGTGGGGAATGACGAGAATTCCAGCGGCGCCTGGATGAACAGCGCCGTCATCAGGATCAGAATCGACAGCGTGATCGAGATCGCCAGGAACAGGTCGAGAATGATCGCCGGCAGCGGCAGGATCAGCACGACCAGGATGGTCAGCACGCCGATCGCCAGCGCCAGATCGCCGCGCCGCAGGATCGCGATCATCTCTTTGACGCTGGGGATGCCCGACCCTGAGCCCTGGCCGGCAGTGGTGTCCGTCATATCTGCCGCCGCCTCTCGTGCGTGTCGCTTGCCACGAACGCCGGGGCGCAGTGGGGCCGTTGGGCCGCTGGGTCCGACGTGAGGCACCGCACTGGCGTCCACGGGCATTCCCCGATGTTCGCGGCCGACGACACTTCAGTTCACTGGGCAAAATTTGCCCGGTGCATGGTTAGCAAAGAGTTAACGCCGGCGGGGGTGCGACCGCATGGCAGGGTGCCGTGGCGCCCGGCTTGACCGCAGCGCGCGGTCCGGAAACTCTGCAACCATGGAAACGCCCTTGGGAAAGACCGGCAAAACGCCGGCGTTCACGCTCGACTCGCGCCAGGCGTGGGTCCGGCTCGGATTGGCGCTGGTGATCGGTTCGATCGGCAGCGTCGGGATGTGGTCGGTGGTCGTGGTGCTGCCGACCGTGCAGGCGGAGTTCGCCGCCAGCCGCGGCGGCGCCTCGCTGGCCTTCACCATGGCGATGCTCGGCTTCGGCCTCGGCGGCGTCGTCACCGGCAAGCTGACCGACCGCTTCGGCATCGTGGCGGCGATCGCGGCCGGCATCGCGCTGATCGCGCTCGGCTATGCGGGAGCCGGGCTGTCGACCTCGCTTTGGCAGTTCACCGCGTTGCACTTCCTGATCGGCGCCGGCGCCTCGGCGACGTTCGGCCCGCTGATGGCGGAAGCCTCGCATTGGTTCGAGCGCTATCGCGGCCTCGCCGTGACGATCGCCGCCACCGGCAATTATCTCGGTGGCACGCTGTGGCCGCCGCTGGTCAATTGGGGCAGCGCCACCATCGGCTGGCGCGCCACCCATCTTCTGATCGGCGCGTTCTGCGCCGTGTCGATGACGCTGGTCGTTCTGTTGCTGCGGGCGCAGATGCGCGGCCACGCCGCCACCAGCCACGCCGCGGCGCCGCCGCCGAAGATCGATCTGCAGCTTCCCACCAACACGCTGACCGCGCTGCTGTGTGTCGCCAGCATCGCCTGCTGCGTGGCGATGGCGATGCCGCAGGTCCACATCGTGGCGTATTGCGGCGACCTCGGCTACGGCGCGGCGCGTGGCGCCGAGATGCTGTCGCTGATGCTGGCATTCGGCATCATCAGCCGGATCGGCTCCGGCTTCCTGGCCGACCGGATCGGCGGCATCCGCACGCTGCTGCTCGGCTCGGTGGCGCAGGGCGTGGCGCTGCTGTTCTATCTGTTCTTCGACGGCCTCGGCTCGCTGTACGTGATCTCGGCGATGTTCGGCCTGTTCCAGGGCGGCATCGTGCCGGCCTATGCGATCATCGTGCGCGAGGCGATGCCGGCGCGCGAGGCCGCCACCCGGGTCGGTATCGTCATCATGGCCTCGGTGCTGGGGATGTCGTTCGGCGGCTGGATCTCCGGCGTGATCTTCGACGCCACCGGCTCCTACGCGGCCGCCTTCGTCAACGGCATGGCCTGGAACGCGCTCAACGTCGCGATCATGCTGCTGCTGCTGCTCCGTGCCCGCCGCCGCGGGCCGCGGGTGGCGATGGCGTAGCGGCGAGGGGAGGACGACGGGAGACAGCGGCCTCAGGCCGACAGGCGGTCGCGTCCGCCGTGGCCGGCGACACGGCAGCGATTGCGGCCGTCGCGCTTGGCTTTCAGCATCGCGTGATCGGCACGGTCGAGCAGCGCGGTGCCGTCGTCGCCGCTGCCGTGGCTGGACACGCCGATGCTGACCGTGACCGGGCGTCCGAGCCCATCGAATTCGTGCCGGCTGATGGTGCGGCGGATCGCATCGGCGGCCTCGCAGGCGCCCGCTTCGCCGGTCTTCGCCAGCACCGCGACGAACTCCTCGCCGCCGAGCCGGCCGACAAAGTCGGTGCGGCGCAGCGACTGCTCGATCAGCCGCGCCACCTCGATCAGCGCCGCGTCGCCGGCGGCATGGCCGAGCGTGTCGTTGATGGTCTTGAAATGGTCGACGTCGATGAACAGCAGCGACAGCTCGTCGCCGGAGCCGGCGGATCGCGCCACCTCGCGGTCGATGCGCTCCAGCAGCGACCGGCGGTTGGCGAGGCCGGTGAGCGGATCGGCCAGGGCCAGCCGCTTCAGCTTCCTGGTGCGCTCGGACACCTCGCGCTCCAGCCGACCGTTGGCCTCGGAGAGCAGTAACTCCGAGGTCTTGGCGCCGGTGACGTCGGTTGCCGCCGCGATCAGACCGATGCAGGCGTTGCGACTGATCCGGGGGCTGATCTTCTCCAGGATCCAGCCCCAATCGCCCGAGGCGGTTTTGACCCGCACTTCCACGGTCGCGGCCTGGCCGGTCGCGAGCACGTCGCCGATGCACGCCTGATAGCGCTCGCGATCCTCCGGATGAACGAAGCCCGGCCAGTCGACGTCAACGGCGTGTATCGGGTCGATGCCGACGAAGTCGTACCATGCTTTGTTGGCGAAGCCGCGCTGGCCGGACAGACCGCTGACCCAGATCAGCGACGGCGCTTCGTCGGACAGCAGGCGAAACCGCCGCTCGGTCTCCATCAAGGCTTCGATCAGTACCTCTTCGACCGCCAGCGCATCGGGGTCTTCGGCATTGCACTGGTCGACCAGCGCCTGCGCGATCCGGCGGTCGAGCTTCAGGATGTGGGTCACCAGCCATGTGACCAGAAATTCCAGAAAGGCCTCGGCGGATTCGGCGTCGGTCAGATCCGCGCGCGCGGCGAGGCGGTCGATCTCGTGCTCGAACATCTTGTGTGCGCAAACGTGCCGGCCGATCTCCTCGCCGGTCAATCGCGAACAGCGCATCAAGGCTTCTTCGTCGCAGAAATGCGTGCGCGCATAGTGGCGCAGCCGCTCCACCAGCGCGGACAGCTTCGGCATCGGCTCGCGGTGCTGGACTGCGCTGGCGAGCTGATTGGTCAGGTCGAACAGCCCGCGATGCTGCCGGTCGATCCGCTCATTGCCGGTTTCGAACAGCGGGTTCCATGGGAAGAGGGGCATTGACGCATACCGTCGATCGATCGGGCAGGGACCATAGTGCCGGGATTGTTTGAGGCATGTTAAAGGCGATCCGTCGGATGCCGCCCGGTGCGTCGGGCCGGCGCTGCGGCGCAAGCCAACACCCCACCATTCCGCCGGTCGCAGCCTCATAACGGTACGTCACTATGGGGTGCGACACGTTTCATCGGCGATTCCGGCCTGTTCGCGCCCGCGCCGCGGCCGATTCATCCGGCGTTAACGATCGAATTGCTGGTGGCAGCCGCGCCCCTGCCGGCACCGCCGCGCCGCGATCCGGCACCGCTGGCGCGGACCCGAACCGCTTGATCGCGGGCAAGCTGCCGATTGCCGCAGCCGGGACGCCATTGTATGGGGAGACCGCACCGTCCGCCGCCCTCCGCGGCCGCCGGCGGGGCCTGTAGCTCAATGGTTAGAGCCGACCGCTCATAACGGTCTGGTTGCAGGTTCGAGTCCTGCCGGGCCCACCAGACGGACAAAGAATACTGCTGCAATCAGACGACCACTCGGGTCGCCATGAGCCCAGTTGTCCTGGAAAATCTGGTCCCGGTCTGGTTCTTCGACTCGCACTGGAGCAGGAAGAGCTGGATATGGATACAGGCAAGCTGCCGTTCCGGCAGGTAGGCACGCATCGCCGCATCAGGGTCGCAGACGTCGCCAAGCTCCGAGAGTTCGAAGACCGCCGGCGTGACTTGTCCGCCGCGCTGTCGGCCGACACGGAAGACCTCGAAACTAACTATGCCACCTCCGGCCAACACAGCGGTTCTTGACGCCAACGTCCTGCACTCCAACCATCTGCGCAACTTGTTGCTCCAGATGGCGCAAAACGATGTTTTCGTCGTGCGATGGAGCGAGAAGATTGAAGAGGAGTGGCTGCGAAATATGGAGCGTGCGGTGCGTGAGCGGATCACCGCAAAAACCTTTCCTCTCAGAAGAAGAATTTTCCCCGACGCGTTGATCCGAGGCTTCGACCCCGAACGGGAAGTCGGCAGCACGCATTGGAAAGACGGTCATGTTGCCTCGGCCTCAGCAAAGGTCGCTCCGTGTGTCCTTGTGACAAGCAATCTGAAAGACTTTGATTTCGTCGCGCTCGATGAACTTCAGGTCACCGTCTTGTCGCCGGATGCATTCCTGACGAAACTCTTCGACGAAAGCCCTGCTCTGGTGGATGCGGTCACCCGCGAAGCCGCTGCCAACCTCACCCGCACGCTCCCTTCATGGGAAGAATACCTCGCCGTACTATCCAAGCGGACGGATCTCGTCGAATTCGTCGATCGGTTGCGACCACTGGATTTGACGTCCACTCTGACAACATCGAGCCATTCAGGCAGAAAGTGAGTGCTTCGCGTCGAGGGCCCAATACGTCCGGCAGGGCGTTAGGGAACGCGATCAGGACAAGCTCGCTGAACTCGTCGAGCTCAGGTACCACACCATCGACGACGCGGCGGCGGAGCTCGGCAGCGTGCAGGCCATCCGCGAAACCTTTGTGGGCTTTCAGCGCTATTTGTACGAGTAAGCAGTGGTATGGGAAATCGACCGGCGATCGAATCCTGGTACGTTGAATACGAACGACGATCGTCGCGGCGTCCTCGGCGTCGAGATCGTCGTGCGGGAGGTGGATCGGATGCCTGGATCGTCACGCCTGTTGCTGCCTGTTCGGTTCACGACCTCGCAGCTTCCCGAACGTGATCGGTTCGATGCCTGGCGAGAGCATTTGCGTCCCGTCGCCGACCTGACGCCGGGCTCTGACCAGCCGTCGACCGCAGCGATCGATCTTGCGGTTTGGGATCTCGGCAGCTTCGCGATGTGCCAGGAGCGGAGCGGCGGTACGCGGTTTGCGCGAACGCGAGAGCGGGCCAAGGCGGTATTCGCCGACCATTGGTATCTGTTTCTGATCAAGGCGGGATCGAACTGGGTCGTCAGCGACGGCGGCCGATCGGCCGAACAGGTTTCGCGCGGCACGCCGGGACAGCTCGCGTTGTATTCGCTCGGCGAAGCGTTCCATGGCCAGATGCAGGCGATGGACATCCTGATGCTGTTCATGCCGCGCGACAAGTTCGCCCCGCTCGCCGGCACGCTCGACCGGCTCAACAATACGGTGATCGACACCGCATGCGGCGAGCTGCTCTCCGATTATCTGCTCGCGCTGGAGCGCCGGCTGCCGGATCTGACGATCGACGATGTGCCCGCGGTCGTCCGCGCCACCGAAGTGATGGTCGGCGCTTGCCTGGCGCCGACGCCGCAATGCCTGGAAGAAGCACGCGACGGGGTGATCGCAAGTCTGGGCGAACGGGCCCGCCGAGTGATGCAGTCTCGGCTGGCCGATCCGGAATTGACACCGGCCAGTCTCGCCAAGTGCCTCGGCCTGTCGCGGAGCGCGATGTACCGGCTGTTCGAGCCGCACGGCGGCGCCGCGCGCTACGTCCGCAACAGCCGCTTGGCCGCCGCGCATCGGGCTTTGTGCGATCCCGCCGAGACTCGGCAGATTCAGCAGATCGCCTCCTCGTTCGGATTCTTCAGCTCGCAGGAGTTCAGCCGCGCGTTCCGGCTGCGCTATGGCTACAGCCCGTCCGAACTGCGTGCCGAGGTCGGCGGCGCGGTGCCGTGTCACCGGCTGCATCAGCCGGCGGACGGCGGCCGCACGCTGAGCGAGTTTCTGCGCACCACGGCTTGATGCTGTCGTCGTAAGTTCGGGCCGAGATCGGCGCAGCCCTCCGCTTCAACCGATTCCCGCGCGCGATCCGAGATTCTTGCAGTTTGAAACTGCTCAGCGGTACGAGGGTGTCATGCGCCCGAGCCGAATTCGTGATTAAGTCGCGCTGTTGCTTCTGCGAATCCCGCGACCGATCGGTGTGTTGGGTATGATAATGCTGCCGACCACCGGAATGGTCGCAAAGTGATTTGGGACCAGTTGTTTCGAATGCGAGACGCACAGCTACCCTGCCGCGCCCGATGATAGCTTAGAGTCGCCGCGAAGGCGGCCGCAACGATCGCGGTCGCCGACGCCGGCCGACGAGACTGTTTTTGCCCATCATGACGATGCACACCGATATAGACCGGGACTGGAAGGATCGCGTCGCCGCGCAGGCCCTGAAGCAGATTCGGGATCTCGATCTTTCGCTCGATCCGGAGAGCTTCGAGCTGTGGTACACGTTCTTCGCCGGCCGTCACAAAGCGCTCACCGAGGCGATCGATGCCTTGCTGACCGCCAACCCGCGGCCGACCTCCCGTGACATCGCCAATCTGTACGAGCAGATCCTGTTTCCGTCGAAAGCGGCGACACGGATTCACGCGCTCGGCGTACAGGTGGAGTCGCAGTCGAGCCGCCTGATCGACGTGATCGAGCAAGCCACCGACGCCACCCATGGCTACCAGACCCGTCTGTCGAGCGCGGCGCCGCGGCTGGCCGGCGGGCGCGGCGACGGCGCAGCGATCGTCGACGACCTGTTGAGCTGGACGATCGAGATGCGTGCCACCAATGCGCTGCTGGTCGAGCGCCTCGGCGCCGCTGCGGCGCAGGTTCGCGAATTGCAGCACCAGTTGGAGCAGGTCCGGCTCGAGAGCATGACCGATCCGCTCACCGAAGTCGGCAATCGCAAATTCTTCGAGACCTCGCTGGCGCGGCTGATCGCGGCCGGCGAAACCAGCGGCCCGCTGTCGCTGCTGATCATCGACCTCGACAATTTCAAGCAGTTCAACGATCGT
>NZ_QPFS01000106.1:0-16961 GCF_010906995.1 Rhodopseudomonas sp. WA056
GGGCAGGCCGAGCTCGCGCCCCAATGCACGGACTTCGTCCTTGAACAGTTCGCGCAAGGGTTCGACCAGCTTCATGTTCATGCGGGCGGGCAAGCCGCCGACGTTGTGATGCGACTTGATCGTCACCGACGGGCCGCCGGTGAACGACACGCTCTCGATCACGTCCGGGTACAGCGTGCCCTGCGCGAGGAAGTCGGCGCCGCCGACGCGTCTGGCTTCCGCCTCGAACACGTCGATGAACAGCTTGCCGATGGTCTTGCGCTTCTGCTCCGGATCGGTGACGCCCTTCAGCGCACCGAGGAAGGTCTCCGACGCATCCACGTGCACCAGCGGGATGTTGTAGTGGTGACGGAACAGGTCGACGACGGTCTTGCCCTCGTCCTTGCGCAGCAGACCGTGGTCGACGAACACGCAAGTGAGCTGATCGCCGATCGCCTCATGGATCAGCACCGCCGCCACCGCAGAGTCGACGCCGCCGGATAGGCCGCAGATCACCTTGCCGCTGCCGACCTGGGCGCGGATCTTGTCGATCGCTTCCTCGCGGAAGGCGCGCATCGTCCAGTCGCCGGTCAGCCTAGCGACCTTGCGGACGAAGTTGCGCAGCAGTTTCGCGCCGTCGGGCGTATGCACCACTTCGGGGTGAAACTGCATCGCGTAGAACTTGCGGGTGTCGTCGGCGATCACCGAGATCGGCGAACCCGGCGCCTGCGCCACCGCGCGGAAACCGTCGGGCAGCTTGGTGACGCGGTCGCCATGGCTCATCCAGACGTCGTATTTGCCGCCCTTCTGCCAGACGCCGTCGAACAGCGCGCAGTCATCGGTGATCTCGACCTGGGCGCGGCCGAATTCGCGGTGGTGGCCGCCCTCGACGGTGCCGCCGAGCTGCTTGGCCAGGGTCTGTTCGCCGTAGCAGATGCCGAGCACCGGCACGCCGGCCTCCAGGATCGCCATCGGCGCGCTGGGGGCGTTGTCGTCCAGCACCGAGGCCGGACCGCCGGACAGGATCACGGCTTTCGGCTTCATCTCGGCGAAGGCGGCCTCCGCCTTCTGGAACGGCACGATCTCGGAATACACGCCCTCCTCGCGGACACGGCGGGCGATCAGCTGGGTGACCTGCGAGCCGAAGTCGACGATCAGGATCTTTTCGTGGATCGCAGCGACGTGCGGCGAGGTGTCGGCGCCGGAGGGGACGACGGACGAAGCGGAGGATGTGCTGGGGGCTGTCATGGGCAGCAGATACGCGACCGCAGCCCGGCTCGCAACGGGGAAAACAGGATGAGCGGCAGCGTCCCCTGACCTCTCCCCATGCACAGCGCAACCTCTCCCCGCGGGCGGGGAGAGGGAGCGCACCGTGCCTGGGGCGCCCTCACCCCGGCCCTCTCCCGCGCGCGGGAGAGGGAGCGTGCCGTGCTTGGGGCGGTCCTGTACCTAAAAACGAAAGCGCTGCGCCCTGCCCGGTTCAGGCTTTGCGCTTCAGCACGCTGACGAAAAACCCGTCGGTGCCGGTGCGGCGTGGGGTCATCAGCAGGCCTTCGGGCGAGGTCCAGGCGGCGGCCAGGAACAGCTCGGCCTTGTCCCACAGCGCAGCCGCAACCTCGGCCGGCGGCACCACCGCGAACTCCGGATGGGCGGCGGTGAAGGCCTGGATCTGGCCGGTATTTTCGGGCGCCAGCACCGAACAGGTGACATAGGCGATCCGCCCGCCCGGCTTCACCAGCCGCGCGGCACGCGCCAGCACCTCGGCCTGGTCCTTGAGCCGGATCTCCAGCGCGCCGGGGCGCATCCGCCATTTGGCGTCGGGGTTGCGGCGCCAGGTGCCGGTGCCGGTGCACGGCGCGTCGACCAGCACCAGATCGGCGCTGCCCTTGATGTCGGCCAGCGGATCGGCGTCGCCCTTCGGCGCCCTCACCTCGGCGTTGTGGACGCCGGCGCGCGACAACCGCTCGTGGATCGGGGCGAGCTGGCGCTTGTCGGCGTCGGTGGCGATCAGTCGGCCCTTGCCCTGCATCATCGCCGCCAGCGCCAGGGTCTTGCCGCCGGCCCCGGCGCAGAGGTCGATCACCTGCTCGCCGGGTTTGGCGGCGGAAAACAGCGCGGCAAGCTGCGAGCCCTCATCCTGGACCTCGACCGCGCCCTTGATGAAATCCGGCTCGGCCTGCACCCCGGGATTGCGGGCGTCGGCCGGCAGATCGATCCGCAGCCCCCACGGCGACCACGGCGACGCCTTGGCGCGCAGATGCGCGAGCGAGGTCAGCACCTTGTCGCGCGAGGCTTTCAGCGTGTTGACCCGCAGATCGAGCGGCGCCCGGCTGGCCATCGCCGCGGCCTCGGCGACGCGGGCCTCGCCGAACATCTCGGCAAGCGCGCCGTCGAGCCATTCCGGATAGTCGCCGGCGATATGCGGCGGCGCGCCGTCCAGCGTCCGCCCCGACAGCGCGGCGTGTTCGGCGTCGGTCAGCGGCGCCGGCGCGAACCGGCTACCGTCGCACAGCGCCGCGATCGCCTCCGCCGTCATGCCGCGCTCCAGCTTCAGCATGCCGAGCACCCGCGCCCGGGCGGTATCGGAATCCATCAGATACGCGCTGGACGCCCGTCGGCGCAACACGTCCCACACCAAGCCGGCGATCGCCGAGCGATCCCCCGAGCCAGCGTAGCGATGCGCGGTGCCCCATTCCTTCAGCGCCTTGGCAGCGGGAATGCGCTGGCTGTCGATGGCGGCAATCAAGTCGATGGCTGCGGACAGCCGTGCGGCGGGGGTCATGCGGAGCTTTCAATCAGGGTCAGGGCGCGCAACGCGCCGAGCGGGCGTCAGAACATGGACGACACGCTCCAGGGCGGTATCGGTCCGACGCTTTAGGCTCCCGCTATAGCTGCCGCCCCCGCCGATGACAATCGAACCACCGCAACGCAGAGTCCCGGCGCTGCCGGGGCTCCGCTGCACTGTCTTAGAGTCAGGCTCGTTCCGGCCCGACACGGACAAGCTGCTTGCCGAAATTGGCGCCCTTCAGCAGGCCCATGAACGCCTCGGGCGCATTCTCCAGGCCGTCGGTGACGAACTCCTTGTACTTGACCTGACCGTCGCGCACCCAGCCCGACATCTCGCGTAAGAATTCCTGACGCCGGCCGGCGAAATCGCTGACGATGAAGCCGCGGATGGTGAGCCGCTTGGTCAGCACGTGGCGCATCAGCGCTGTCGCCCATTTCGGCGTCGGCGGCGCTTCGAATGCGTTGTATTGCGCGATCAGCCCGCACACCGGCATCCGGGCGAAGGCGTTGAACAGCGGAAACACCGCCTCGAATACTTCGCCGCCGACATTCTCGAAGTACACGTCGATGCCGCTCGGACACGCCGCCTTGAGCTTCGCGGCGAGATCGGGATCGCGGTGATCGAGGCAGTCGTCGAAGCCGAGCTCCTGCTTGACGTAATCGCACTTATCCTTGCCGCCGGCGATGCCGATGGCACGCGCGCCCTTCACCTTGGCGATCTGCCCCACCGCGGAGCCGACCGCGCCGGAAGCCGCCGCGACCACGACGGTCTCGCCTTCCTTCGGCTGGCCAATGTCGAGCAGGCCGGTGTAGGCGGTCATCCCCGGCATACCGAGCACGCCGACCGCGGTCGAGATCGGCCCGAGCGCCGGATCGATCTTGCGCAGCGGCTTGGCGTCGGCGACCGCATGCGTCGCCCAGCCCGAATGCGCCAGCACGATGTCACCCTTGGCAAAACCCGGGCTGTTGCTGTCGATCACTTCGCAGACGGTGCCGCCTTCCATCACGCCGCCGACCGGAACCGGCTGCGCGTAGGACGGCCCGTCGCTCATCCGGCCGCGCATATAAGGATCGAGCGACAGCCAGATCGTCCGCAGCAGTACCTGTCCCTCGCCAGGCGCCGGAACGTCGAACTCCTCGAGGCGGAAATTCTGCGGCGTCGGCTCGCCGACCGGACGCGACGCGAGCACGATACGCTGACCCTTGGACATTTCGTTTCCTCTTTTGATGTTCGTTGGTCGTCAGAGCCGCGACTGTAAGCGACCCCACAGCATTCGCCAACTGCGGCAGGCTGCGCAGACAGCCTGCCGCTCGTCATTCCGGGGCGCGCGAAGCGCGAACCCGGAATCTCGCAGTTCGGCGCACCTCAGAGACGGCGACGATCTCCAGATTCCGGGTTCGCGCGTGCCCCGGAATGACTGAGAAGAGATCGTTACTTAAGTCAGTCGCCTCACACCCCGCCCGGATAGTTCGGGCTTTCGCGGGTGATGGTGACGTCGTGGACGTGGCTTTCGCGCAGGCCGGCGCCGGTGATGCGGACGAACTGCGCCTTGTCGTGGAATTCGCCGAGATCCTTGGCGCCGACATAGCCCATCGCGGCGCGCAAGCCGCCGGCGAGCTGATGTACGACGTTGCCGACCGGGCCCTTGTAGGGCACCTGGCCCTCGATACCTTCCGGCACCAGCTTCAACGTGTCCTTGATGTCCTGCTGGAAGTAACGATCGGCCGAGCCGCGCGCCATCGCGCCGACCGAGCCCATGCCGCGATACGCCTTGTAGGAGCGGCCCTGCCACAGGAATACTTCGCCGGGGGTCTCGTCGGTGCCGGCGAGCAGCGAGCCGACCATGGCGATATCCGCGCCGGCAGCGAGCGCCTTGGCCAAGTCGCCCGAGTACTTGATGCCGCCGTCGGCGATCACTGGCACGTCCGCCTTCTTGCAGGCTTGGACCGCATCCATGATCGCGGTGAGCTGCGGCACGCCGACGCCGGCGACGATGCGGGTGGTGCAGATCGAACCCGGGCCGATGCCGACCTTCACGGCGTCGGCGCCGGAGTCAATCAGCGCCTGGGCGCCGTCGCGGGTGGCGATATTGCCGGCGATCACCTGTACTTCGTTGGAGATCCGCTTGATCCGCGTCACTGTTTCGAGCACGCGCGCCGAATGGCCGTGCGCGGTGTCGACCACCACGACGTCGACGCCGGCTTCGATCAGCCGCTCGGTGCGCTCGAATCCGCCCTCGCCGACCGTGGTCGCCGCGGCGACGCGGAGCCGGCCCTGCGCGTCCTTGCTGGCGAGCGGATGCGCGACCGCCTTCTCCATGTCCTTGACGGTGATCAGGCCGACGCAGCGATACTGCTCATCGACCACCAGCAGCTTCTCGATGCGGTGCTGATGCAGCAATTTCTTGGCTTCGTCCTGACTGACGCCCTCGCGCACGGTGACGAGGTTCTCATGCGTCATGAGTTCCGACACTTTTTGCGCCGGATCTGTGGCGAAGCGAACGTCGCGGTTGGTAAGAATGCCGACCAGCTTACCGGGGCCGTGGCCGTGGCCGCCGGTGACCACCGGAATGCCGGAGAAGCCGTACTGATTCATCAGTGCCAGCGCGTCGGCCAGCTTGGCGTCGGGGCTGATGGTCAGCGGGTTGACCACCATGCCGGATTCGAACTTCTTGACTTGGCGGACCTGCGCGGCCTGGCCCTCGGGATCGAAATTGCGGTGGATCACGCCGAGGCCGCCGGCCTGCGCCATCGCGATCGCCATCCGGGCTTCGGTGACGGTGTCCATTGCCGAGGCGATGATCGGGATATTGAGCTGAATCGCGCGGGTGATGCGCGAGCGGATGTCGACCTCGGACGGCAGCACGTCCGACGGTCCGGGCTTCAGCAGCACGTCGTCGAAGGTGAGAGCTTCGATGAATTGCGAGGATGCGCTCACTGACGCCATGGCCAACTCCGTTCAGCGGCGCCGAGGGCCGCGCTCGATTTTGCGGGGACGGGAGGCACGTTCGGCGCCGCTGGGGGCGGCGCCGTCGAATCGAGCCCGTCGGTAGGGTTGGCGGTGGTCGATAGCACGCGGATATGACGAATCAAAGGGGCAAGGCCGACAGCCCCGCCCCGCTCCCCAGGCATTCCTCAATGGGCCGCCAGCGCGCCGGAAATCATCGTGTTTTCAGAGATTTCGCTGACAGCATCGCCGGCATCATCAACGATAGCCGCCTCGCAGATCACCAGAACGACGAGGATTCCCGAGGCGATTTTCGGGCGAGATCCCGATTTGTTGCGCGAGCGAGCCCTCGCGAACCGTTGCTCAGCGCCGGTAGCCCGGCGGTGGTCCGTGTTCGCGGATGGCCTCGACGACCTCGCGGTGCATGCGTTTTTCGCGCTCCATCCGCACCGCGATCAGCGCATGCAGCGACGGGATCACGAGCAGCGGCTGAAAGATCAGCCCGAGCACGATGCACACCACAAGCAGCACGAGGTTGAACACCGCCGACAGCGGCTGGCCGTTGAACAGCAGGCCGAGCGGCGGCAGGAACGCGGCGAGCAGATAGATCATCGGCCAGTCTCCGTCGCGGAACCGATCGAGGCGCCGCTCATCATCATCACCGGCAGCACACTCGAAAGCGATTTCCGCCCTGAGGAAAGCGTGCCGGTCACGGAGGATTTAGGTAACCGCGCAAGCTCCGCAATAGCGGGGGCCGCGGCACGATGCTACAGCCCGAGCGCCCTCTTGTTGTCCGAAATCTCGCATGAACAAAGAACGAGTCATCCCGTTGATCGTGGCTGCGGCGCTGTTCATGGAGAACATGGACGCTACCGTGATCGCGACGTCGCTGCCGGCGATCGCCGCCGATATCGGCACCTCGCCGTTGACGCTGAAGCTGGCGATCACCTCGTATCTCTTGTCGCTGGCGGTGTTCATTCCGGCTTCCGGCTGGACCGCCGACCGGTTCGGCGCCCGCACCGTGTTCTCGATCGCGATCGCCGTCTTCATGGTCGGCTCGATCGGCTGCGCACTGTCGGGCTCGATCACCGATTTCGTCGTCGCCCGAATTATCCAGGGCATAGGCGGCGCAATGATGACTCCGGTCGGCCGACTGGTCCTGCTGCGCTCGATCGACAAGAGCGCGCTGGTCGGGGCGATGGCCTGGGTGACGGTACCGGCGCTGATCGGCCCGGTGATCGGCCCGCCGCTCGGCGGCTTCATCACCACCTATTTCTCCTGGCACTGGATCTTCCTGATCAACATCCCGATCGGGCTGATCGGGATCGCGATGGCGCTGCGCTACATCGACCCGATCCGCAGCGACCATCTCGAGAAGTTCGACCTGTGGGGGCTGGTGCTGGCCGGGATCGGCGTCGCCGGCATCGCCTTCGGGCTGTCGGTCGCCGGTCTGAACCTGCTGCCGTGGACGGTGGTGGTGGCGCTGATCGGCGTCGGCGCGATCGCGATGACGTTGTACGTGTTCCATGCGCGCCGGGTGGCGGCGCCGGTGCTGGACTTCTCGCTGCTGCGCCTGACGACGCTTCGGGCCTCGATCGTCGGCGGCTTTCTGTTCAGGCTCGGCATCGGTGCGCTGCCGTTCCTGCTGCCGTTGTTGATGCAGATCGGGTTCGGCCTGTCGCCGTTTCACTCCGGTCTCGTCACCTTCGCCTCCGCGGTCGGTGCGATCGGCATGAAGACGCTGGCGGCGCGGATCATCCGCACCTTCGGCTTCCGCAACATCATGACGGTGAACGCCGTGGTCAGCTCGGTGTTTCTCGCCGCCTGTGCACTGTTCGCACCGGGCACGCCGCTCTTGCTGATCATGATCATCCTGGTGGTCGGCGGCTTCTTCCGATCGCTGCAGTTCACCTCGATCAATACCGTCGCCTATGCCGAGGTCGAGCAGGCCCAGATGAGCCGCGCCACCACCCTGCTCAGCGTCGGTCAGCAGCTTGCGCTGTCGGCAGGCGTTGCAGTCGGTGCATTCTCGGTGGAAGCGACGATGGCGCTGCGCGGCGTCACCACGCTCGGCGCGGCCGACTTCGCACCCGCCTTTATCGTGGTGGCGGTGCCCGCCGCGCTGTCAGCGCTGTTCTTCTGGCAGATGCCGAGCGATGCCGGCCACGAGATTTCGGGGCGCAAGGCGATCGAGATTTCGAGCAAGAAGGCCGGCGCCAAAGCCGCGACCAAGGCCGCGTCCGAACAGACCCAGGACGCCCGCGACCAGCGGTTCGGCTAGGTAAGGTTCTGTCGATCAGCCGAAACGGTCACCACCGGACTGGGCACCGTCGTCCTGGCGGACGGCCAGGCGCAGCACGTCGTTGCAGATCGGGCAGCGATAATGCGGCACATCGAACGACGCGTTGGCGTGCTCGATCTCGATCAGCTCCCGATCGACACCGCAGGCTCTGCACATCGGCGTAGGAATCTCCATTGGTCCCCCCGATTCGCCCGATGGATGCCGCTAAGCCTATGGGAACTACGAGGAAGTGCTCTGTAGAAAGCTACCTTTACCAACAATTAACCAGATGAATTCGCTCGTTTAAAGCGCGACTAAGTTGCACTCTCGCACGGCAAGGCGCCAAGCGAGCGGCGTCACTCCAGTTCGCCGCTCGCCGTTGCGTCACGCGCCGCACCGCCACGAAAGCCGGTCGCCAGCAGGTAGCGCTCAGACGAGTCCTTGCGGCTCGCCGCCGGCTTGACGTGCTTCACGCTGGCATAGTCGCGCTTCAGCTCGGCCATCAGCGCTGCATCGGCGCCGCTCTGAAACACCTTGGCGAGAAACGCCCCGCCCGGCTTCAACACTTCGGCCGCGAACATCGCCGCGGTCTCGACCAGGCCGACGATGCGAAGCTGGTCGGTCTTGCGATGGCCGGTGGTGTTGGCGGCCATGTCGCTCATCACCAGATCGGCGCCGCCGCCAAGCATGTCGCGCAACCGGTCCGGCGCCGAGGGATCGAGAAAATCGAGCTGCGCGAAGGTAACCCCGGGAACCTCGCCCATCTCCAACAAGTCGATCGCCACCACCTTACCGCGGCCGTCGGCGGCCCCGACCTTCTTGGCCGCAACCTGGCTCCAACCGCCGGGTGCGGCGCCAAGGTCGACCACCGCCATGCCGGGCTTGAGCAGCCGGAACTTGTCGTCGATCTCGGTCAGCTTGTAGGCAGCGCGCGAACGGTAGCCGTCGCGCTTGGCCTGCGCCACGTAAGGGTCGTTGAGCTGGCGCTCCAGCCATAGCTTGGACGACAGCTTCATCCGCCCGCCGCTTTTGACGGTGACGCGCATTCGTCCGGTGGTGTCCTTGGCCATGGCTTCGCTTACGATCGAGGGATAAGGCCGCTGCTTACCAGACGGGCCCGGAAAAACCAGTGCGGAACCGGCGCCATCCGGCCGCCATCGCGGATGCGTTACAGGATGCCGCGGCGTTTCGAGGCTTGCGGCATGATCGAGATCAAGACATCGATGGCCGCAAGAAATACCTCCGGGAGGTCCACCAGGCAGGGATCATGTCGTTTGCCGCTTTCGCCTCCGCCGTTCTGGCGCTGCTGCTGGCCCCGGGGCCGACCAACACCCTGATCGGCGTCGCCGGGGCGCAGGGCGGGCTCGGCCGCGTCGCGCGGCTGCTGCCGGCAGAACTGCTCGGCTATCTGACGGCGGTCCTGCCCCTCGCCTATCTCGGCGCCGACCTGATGGCGGAGGTGCCGGCCGCGGCTCTGATCGTGAAGGTCGCCGCGGCTGCCTGGGTGATGCTGCTGGCGGTGCGGCTCTGGCACCTGAACCCGTCCGGCGCGACCGGCGCCATCACGGCGCGGCGGGTCTATCTGACGACGTTGCTGAACCCCAAGGCGCTGATCTTCGCCCTGGTGCTGCTGCCTGCGCCGAGCGAACCCGACTTTGCCGCCAGACTGATGATGTTCTGCCTGATGGTCTTCGCTGTTGCGCTGCTGTGGGGCTTTGCCGGCACCATGACGCAGATTGGAGCTGGCGGCGCCGGCCGCCTCAGGCTGACGCAGCGGATCGCGTCGCTATGGCTGGCGCTGGTGTCGCTGTCGCTGATCGCCGGCGCGCTCACCACCGTCTGAACCGCCAGCTGCCTCCTCGCGCGAACTACACCGGCCCGAGCACGCCGTCTTCGCGCATCATTTCGACCAGCATGCCCTCGCGCAGACCCCGATCGGCGACGCGCAGCCGCGGCAGCGGGAACGCCGCGCGGACCGCATCGAGGATGGCGCAGCCGGCGAGCACCAGATCGGCGCGTTCGTTACCGATGCACTGGTTATGGGCACGGTCGTGATAACTCATGCTGCGCAGCTTCTCGACCGTGGCGGTGAGTTCGGCGTCACTCATCCAGATGCCGTCGACCCGCCGCCGGTCGTAGCGGATCAGGTCGAGATACAGCCCGGCCAGCGTCGTCACCGTGCCGGAGGTACCGAGCAGGTGCATCCGGCCGAGATCGCCGCCATGCTGCGCGGCGAACGGCGCCACATGTCTGGCGACCTCGGCGACCATCGACGTGTAGGTCTCCGGCGTCACAACCTTACCGCCGAACGCCTCGGCCAGCGTCACCACGCCGAGCGGCACCGACATCCACGCCTGAATTCGCGGCGGCACGTCCGGCCGCTCCGGATCACGTGCAATCCGCACCAACTCGCTGGAACCGCCGCCGATATCGAACAGGATCGCGCCGCGTCCGTTCGGATCGAGCAGCGGCGAGCAGCCGGTCGCGGCAAGCCGGGCCTCGGTCTCGCGATCGATGATCTCCAGCCGGATGCCGGTGGCCTGCGCCACCCTGTCACAAAACTCGTCGGCATTACTGGCGGCGCGGCAGGCCTCGGTGGCGATCAGGCGCTGCCGCTTGGCCTTGCGGGCGTCAATCTTGTCGCGGCACACCGCCAGAGCCGAGATTGCGCGTCCGATCGCCGCCTCGCTGATCCGGCCGGTGGTGGCGACGCCCTCGCCGAGCCGGATGATCCGCGAGAACGAGTCGACCACGCGAAAGCCGTCGCCCGCCGGCCGCGCGATCAGCAGCCGGCAGTTATTGGTGCCGAGATCGAGCGCGGCGTAAACGCCGTCGCCGTGCGGCGCGCTGATGTGCTCCTCCTCGGCGATCGCAACGATCGCGTGCGGTTCCTCCCCCGGCAGCGAGCCCGGGCGAAGCCGCGTTTCATCGTCCATCAAACTCGTCTTTCCGCGGCCGTGCACGGCCGGCGTCGAAATCATCGTTCACGGAAAGTTTAGCAGCGCACCGCCCCGGCGCAACCCACCTGCGGGCGAAGCATGCGGTTTCGTGCGTTGTGGCGTGCCGGCGGCTGCGTTATCCGTTTGGACTATCAGCACTGACATTCCCCGCGCAAAAACGCCGCTCACGCGGCTTTTTCACGTCCCGCACGCCTCTCAAGCCGGAACTCAGCCTCATGCAGGACCGCCCCGCCAACGCGTCGCTCGACACGTCTCTCGCGCTGCACAAATTCGGCGTCGGCCAGCCGGTCCGGCGCAAAGAGGACGAAACACTGCTGCGCGGCAAGGGCCGCTACACCGACGACTGCAACCTGCCGGGCCAGTTCTACGCCGTGATGGTGCGCAGCCCGCACCCGCACGGCATCATCCGCGGCATCGGCACCGAGGCCGCCAAGGCGCTGCCGGGTGTCTGCGCGATCTACACCGGCGCCGACCTCACTGCGGCCGGCTACGCGCCGTTCAGCTCCGGCCTGCCGCTGAAGAGCCGCGACGGCACCCCGCTGAAGCAGACCCATCACGGCGCGCTGGCCATCGACAAGGTGCGCTTCGTTGGCGATCCGGTGGCATGCGTCATCGCCAAAACGCTGGCGCAGGCGCGCGATGCCGCCGAAGCAGTCGAACTCGACATCGAGCCGCTGCCCGCCGTCACCGACGCGGACGCCGCGATGCAGCCCGGCGCGCCGCAGCTCTACGATCACATCGAGAACAACGTCGCGCTCGACTATCACTTCGGCGACACCGCAGCCGTGCACGCCGCCTTCGCCGCCGCCGCGCATGTCACCACGCTGGACATCGAGAACACCCGCGTCGCCGCGGTGCCGATGGAGCCGCGGGTCGGGCTCGCCTCCTACGATCAGCAGAACGGCCGCTACACCATCCAGGTGCCGACCCAGGGCGTTTCCGGCAACCGCAACACGCTCGCCAAATTGCTCGGCGTGCCGGCCGACAAGGTGCGGGTGCTGACCGGCCAGGTCGGCGGCTCGTTTGGAATGAAAAATATCTCCTATCCGGAGTACATCTGCATCCTGCACGCCGCCAAGGCGCTCGGCCGCCCGGTGAAATGGACCGACGAGCGCTCGACCAGCTTCCTGTCCGACAGCCAGGGCCGCGGCCAACAGATTCGCGCCGAACTGGCGCTGGATGCCGGCGGCCGTTTTCTCGCGATCCGGCTGTCCGGCACCGGCAATCTCGGCGCCCAGATCACCGGCGTCGCGCCGCTGCCGCTGTCGCTCAACACCGGCAAGAACATCGGCAGCGTGTACCGGACGCCGCTGCTCAGCGTCGATATCAAATGCGTCGTCACCAACGTCACGCTGATGGGCGCCTATCGCGGCGCCGGCCGGCCCGAAGCCAATTACTTCCTGGAGCGGCTGATCGATCGCGCCGCCGACGAGATGGGGATCGACCGCCTCACTTTGCGCAAGCGCAACTTCATCAAGCCGACGCAGATGCCGTTCACCGCCTGCTCCGGCGTCACCTACGACAGCGGCGATTTCGCCGGCGTGTTCACACAGGCGCTGGAACTGTCGGACTATGACGGCTTCGCCAGACGCAAGAAAGACGCGCGCAAGGCGGGCAAGCTCCGCGGCATCGCGGTCGGCTCGTATCTGGAAGTCACGGCCCCGCCGAACCCCGAACTCGGCAAGATCGTGTTCGAAGAAGGCGGCACGGTGCGACTGATCACCGGCACGCTCGACTACGGCCAGGGTCATGCGACGCCGTTCGCGCAGGTGCTCAGCGCGTTTCTCGGCGTGCCGTTCGAACGCATCCGGCTCGAACAGGGCGACAGCGATATCGTCCACACCGGCAACGGCACCGGCGGATCGCGCTCGATAACCGCCAGCGGCATGGCGATCGTCGAGGCGTCGCAGAAGGTGATCGCCAAGGGCAAGAGCGCCGCGGCGCATCTGCTGGAGACCGCCGAAGCCGACATCGAGTTCGAAGGTGGCCGCTTCACCGTCGCCGGCACCGACCGCAGCATCGGCATCATGGACCTGGCGCAGCGGCTGCGCGGCGCCGAGCTGCCGGACGGCGTGCCCGCCTCGCTCGACGTCGATCACACCACCGACGGCGTCCCCTCCGCCTTCCCCAACGGCTGCCACGTCGCCGAGGTCGAGATCGATCCGGACACCGGCGTCACCCGCGTGGTGCGCTACACCGCGGTCAACGATTTCGGCACCGTGGTCAATCCGATGATCGTCGCCGGTCAGCTCCATGGCGGCGTCGCCCAAGGCATCGGCCAGGCGCTGATGGAGAAGGTCTCGTACAACGCCGACGGCCAGCCGATCACCGGCTCGCTGCAGGACTACGCGCTGCCACGCGCTGAGGACATCCCGCCGATGACGGTCGGCGATCACCCGGTGCCGGCCAAGACCAACCCGCTCGGCACCAAGGGCTGCGGCGAAGCCGGCTGCGCCGGCTCGCTCGCCACCATCGTCAACGCCGCGCTCGACGCGCTGAAGGATTACGGTGTGACGACCCTCGACATGCCGCTGACGCCCGAGAAGGTGTGGCGCGCGATCCATGAGGCGAAGGCGAAGACGGCGGCGTAGTCCACCCCCGTCATCGCCCGGCTCGTCCGGGCGACCCAGTATCCCAGAGCGCTCGAGATTCTGGTGAGCAGCGCAAGCCGCATCCGCCCTGATTCACCATCCTCGCCCTGGGATACTGGATCCCCCGCATGCGCGAGGGATGACGGTGCTCTTCGTGGTCCCGGGCTTCGCCTTACTGCCCCTTCACCAGCGGGCAGCCGCCGTCCTTCAGCGGGCGGAAGGCCTGGTCGCCGGGGACTTCTGCGAGGACTTTGTAGTAGTCCCAAGGCGCTTTCGACTCCTCGGGCTTCTTGACCTCGAACAGGAACATCGAGTGCACCATGCGGCCGTCCTCGCGCAGGAAGCCGTTGTCGGTGAAGGCGTCGCGCACCGGCATCTCTCGCATCTTCGCCAGCACCGTCTTGGTGTCCTTGGTGCCGGCCGCTTTCACCGCCTTGAGGTAGTGCAGCGTGGCGCTGTAGGTCGCGGCCTGGTTCATCGTCGGCATCCGCTTCATCCGCTCGAAGTACTTCTTGCCGAACGCGCGGGTGCGATCGTTGAGATCCCAGTAGTAAGCCTCGGTGATGATCAGGCCGTTGGCCATCTTCAGCCCCAGGCTGTGGATGTCGGAGATGAACATCACAATGCCGGCGAGCTTCTGGCCGCCGGTGACGATGCCGAATTCCGCGGCCTGCTTGATGGTGTTGATGGTGTCGCCGCCGCCATTGGCCATGCCGATGATCTTGGCCTTCGACGATTGCGCCTGCAGCAGGAACGACGAGAAATCGGCGTTGTTCAAGGGATGCCGCGCGCTGCCGAGGATCTTGCCGCCGGCCGCCTTCACCACCTCGCCGGTGTCGCGTTCGATCGAGTGACCGAACAGATAGTCGGCGGTGATGAAGAACCAGGTGTCGCCGCCGTTCTTGACGATCGCCGAACCGACGGTGTGGGCGTTCGAATAGGTGTCGTAGGTCCAGTGCGCGGTGTAGGGCGAGCACGATTTGCCCGTGATGTCCGACGACGCCGCGTCGGTGACGATCATGATCTTCTCGAACTTCTTGCTCATCTCCATCGCGGCGAGCGCGGTGGCCGAGGTCGGCAGATCGACGATCATGTCGACGTTTTCGTTCTCGTACCATTTGCGCGCCAGCGACGCGGCGATGTCGGGCTTGTTCTGCACGTCCGCCGAGACGAACTCGATCGGCTTGCCGAACATCGTGCCGCCCATCTCCTCGATCGCCATCTTGGCGGCTTCGACGTTGCCCTGGCCGCCGATGTCGGAATACACCGACTGGAAATCGCCGAGCAGGCCGATCTTGAGCGGGGCCTGTTGCTGCGCGAAGGCGGGTGCGCCGAGCAGCAGCGGCGCGGCGAGCAGCAGCGCGGCCGTCCGTTGAACGAATGTCATGTTTCCTCCGAATGATTTTTTGATTTGTTGTCAGTCGGCCTTGTCGCCGGCCCGCGCATGAATGGATGTGCCCCCGCCTCCCTGTTCGTCGTGATCATCGGTCAGCATTCTCGCTGCGCCGGCCGGCAAGGCGAGAGGGGCAGAACGTCGCATGACGTCGCCCGCCGTCCGTCTTGCGGAATAAGTGCCTGCTATGCGGCCGCCTGCTGCCGCGGTGCGAAGATCGCGACGTGATGACAGTGCGCCACCGGCCGATCGCCGTTCGCGACGATCAGCGCGTCGAACTCGGCGAAGCGGTGGCCCTTCTTGTCGTAGTTCGCCACCACCCTGGCCCGCGCGGCGAGCACGTCGTCACCGCGCGCGGCGGCGAGCAACTGCATCTTCGAGCCAACGTGAATCCACGGCCCGAGCACGACATTGTCGACCAGCACGCGGTTCATGATCCGCTGCAGCGTGCCGGGATGGATCAGATCGGTTGCCTGATAGATCGGGTCGGTTTCGCGGATCTCGTCGAGATAGTCGCGCAGCTTCGCCCCGCCCCAGCTCACCGGCGCGGTGCCGAGCCATTGCCCGAGCGGAAACGACGACGTATCCACCGGCGGCCGGTTCGCCGCCGCTGCTGTCTCCGGATAGGCGGACAGATCGACTGCCGGCGCCCGCGCCGGCAGCGATGCCGTGCCGGTGGCGCACAGCTCGCCGCGGCTTTCGACGGCGAGCGTCACAGCCTCGCCCTGCTCCTCGCCCGTCACCGTGGCGGTCTCGCCGTCGTACACCGGCCTCACGAACCGCGCCTCGATCAGCCCACGCTCCAAAAAGTCGCGGCCCCAGCGCGCGACGGGCAGATGCATCATGTAGGCCATCACCTCGACCCCGGGCACCAGGCCGCCGGAAAAGCCGAAGCGGCGGGCCACGGTGTCGTCGTGCATCTTGTTTTCGGATTGTTTGGCGGTGTTGAAGGCGCTGACGCGCCAGGGCGCAAGCGGTGCGGCCATGGTGTCTCCCGGTTGCCCGATCTTGTTGGCGATCGTTGCCGGCGATGCTACGCCACTGCGCCGGCAACGCAAGGCCGCCGCCGAAGGACCGCACACCGCCCGATGACCGACGCCCTCACCCGCATCTATGTCGACGCCGACGCCTGTCCGGTGAAGGACGAGGTGTACAAAGTGGCCGAGCGTCACCATGTTCCGGTGACGGTGGTGGCCGGCGGCTTCATCCGGGTGCCGCAGCATCCGCTGATTGAGCGCGTCGCCGCCGGTTCCGGGATGGACGCGGCCGACGACTGGATTGCGGAGCGGGTCAAACCGGGCGATATCGTGGTCACTGCCGACGTTCCGCTGGCGAGCCGCTGCGTCAAGGCCGGCGCCGAGGTGCTGGCACCGAACGGCAAGCCGTTCTCCGAACAGTCGATCGGCATGACGCTGGCGGTGCGCAATCTGATGACCGATCTGCGCTCGTCCGGCGAGATCACCGGCGGCCCGCGCGCGTTCTCGCCGCGCGACCGCTCCACCTTTCTTTCGGCGCTCGACAGCGCGATCCGCCGGATCGCGCGCCGCCGCGCCGCCCCGACCTGATGGACCGACCATGGCGCCGCCGCTGATTCAACTGAAAGACATCGCGCTGACCTTCGGCGGCGCCGCGCGTTTCGACGGCGTCGAACTCGCCGTTTCGGCCGGCGACCGGCTGTGTCTGATCGGCCGCAACGGCTCCGGTAAGTCGACGCTTTTGAAGATCGTCGCCGGCCTGATCGAGCCGGACCGCGGCAGCCGATTCGTGCAGCCGGGCGCCACCGTGCGCTATCTGCCGCAGGAGCCGGATTTCGACGGCTTCGCCACCACGCTGGCTTATGTCGAGGCCGGGCTCGCGCCGGGCGACGATCACTATCAGGCCGCGTACCTGCTCGAACAGCTCGGCCTGCACGGCGACGAGAACCCGGCCAATCTGTCCGGCGGCGAGGCCCGGCGCGCGGCGCTGGCGCGGATTCTCGCGCCAGCTGTCTCTTATATACATCTCCGAGCCCACGAGACGCTCA
>NZ_QPFS01000107.1:0-16677 GCF_010906995.1 Rhodopseudomonas sp. WA056
TCCCGGCGCGCCGGCTCCAGCAGGATATCGGCCTCGATGCCCAGCTCGCTGAGCTGCTCCAGCACGATGAAGCGATAGCCCGTATTGGTCATCACGATCGGCCGGCCGAACAGCGCAGGATCGGACACCCGCAGCAGCGTCTCCTGAAACGTCGAGCGCTTCCCGAACAGCGGCAGGAACTGCTTCGGACGCACCTCCCGCGACGCAGGCCAAAGCCGCGTCCCCGCGCCGCCGCACATGATCAGGGGAATGATACGGTTGTCCATCGAGTCCTCGTTGATCAAGGTTAGCCTCGGCATCGGGGCAGTGGCAAGAACAGCCGGCTTGCAGACGAGGTGCCCCGGATCGGGGTGGCATCGGCAGGACGGGATGGTCGTGTTACCCGGCCGGTTGCGCGCCGGCAGGGACGTGTCAATACTGAATCCTCATACCCCAGCGGCTGTGGCCGGACTGCCGCCGGGGCGATCGATGATGCGGCACTTGCCTGAACCGTGCATCGCGTTTCCCTTTCAGCCAGTCTGTCCACGCCAGTACTCGAGAACCGAGGCGATGGTGTCTGGCCAGTCGTGGGCCGGGCGCCAATCGAGCCACTCGGCTGCTCGCGCGGCGTTGCCGAAAGCGACCGGCGTATCGTTCGGCCGCAGCCGTTGCGGATCCACCGTCACCTCGATCTTCGACGACGTCAGCGACAGAAGGCTGTCGAGCGCTTCCTGCAGCGGCCGGGCGACGCCGGAGGCGATATTGATTGCCGCGCCGTTCGGCAGGTCGTCGAATCGCAGCAACGCTCGGAGATAGGCGTCGACCACGTCCCGTACATCGAGGAAATCGCGCTGGCTCGACAGGTCGCCGACGCTGATCACCGGCTCCTGCTCGCCGCGTTCGATCCTGGCGATCTGCGAGGCGAAAGCCGGAATGGCGAATTGCGGGGTCTGGCCGGGGCCGGTGTGATTGAACGGACGAAGCCGCAGCACCCGTAGTCCGCTGCGCGCCATCTGGCCCAACATGATGTCGGCGGCCGCTTTCGCTGCGCCATACGGATTGACCGGATCGAGCAAGGCGCTTTCATCGAGCGGCCGGCCAGACTTGAAGCTGGCACCATAGACTTCAGCGCTGCTGCAATAGAGCAGCCGGCAATCCGGCGCGAATGCGGACACCGCGAGCGCGAGATTCTGCGTTCCGCCGAAATTGATCGCCCAGGCGAGCCGTTGATCGGAATTCGCGGCGGTTACCGCAGCCACGGCGGCGAGGTGAACGATATGGGTGGGCTGCTCGGTCCGGATCAGCCGGTCGACCTCATCGGCGTCGCTGACGTCGAGACGCACGAAGCGACGCCGTGAACCGGCGTGGAGCGACGAAGTCTGACGATCGGCGAGCAGGATCTCGCTCTCCGGCAGACGCGCGCCCAATGTGTCGACCAGATGATGACCGACGAACCCCGTCGCGCCGGTGACCAACAGCCGCGCAGGCGTCGACGAGCTCATCGGCGCTAACCGATCTGCTGCCGAACCCGGCGAAGATCGGCTTCGACCATCTCCTGGATCAACTGCTCGAGTGTGATCGTGGGTTCCCAGCCGAGCTTGCTACGCGCCTTGGCCGGATTTCCGAGCAGTACGTCGACCTCCGCAGGCCGGAACAGGTCCGGATCGATCACCAGATGATCGTCGATGTTGAGGTCGACATGCGCGAATGCGATGCGGCACATGTCGCGCACCGTGGTGGTGCGGCCGGTGGCGATGACGTAGTCCTCCGGCTTGTCCTGTTGCAGCATCATCCACATCGCGCGGACGTAGTCCTTGGAATGGCCCCAGTCACGTTTGGCGTCGATATTGCCGAGTCGCAGTTCGGTCTGCAGACCGAGCTTGATGCGGGCGACGCCGTCGGTGACCTTGCGAGTGACGAACTCGATGCCGCGGACCGGGGACTCGTGATTGAACAGGATGCCGTTGCTGGCGTGCAGACCGAAGCTCTCGCGATAGTTGACCGTCATGCCGTGGGCATAGACCTTGGCGACCGCATAGGGCGAGCGCGGATAGAACGGCGTGGTCTCGCTCTGCACCGGCTCCTGGATCAGGCCGTACATCTCCGAGGACGACGCCTGGTAGAACCGCGCCTGCGGCGCGTCGAGCCGTACCGCCTCGAGCACGTTCACCGCGCCCAGGCCGGTCACCTGGCCGGTCAGAATCGGCTGCATCCAGGACGATTTGACGAACGACTGCGCCGCCAGATTGTAGACTTCGTCGGGCTTGATGTCGCGCATCGCGCGGATCAGGGACGACAGGTCCAGCAGATTGCCGTCGACGAAGCGGACATCGTTGTGAACACCGAGCCAACGCAGCTTGGCGTCGATCACATCGGCCGAGCTCGACCGCCGCACCAGGCCGAAAACCTCGTAGCCTTTTTCCAGCAGCAGTGCGGCCAGATAAGCGCCGTCCTGTCCGGTCACGCCGGTGATCAAAGCCCGCTTCATCTTGCCACTTTCGAACGTTCAGAAAAGACCCGGGATTTCGGGCGCCTGGGCACGGTTAGAAGTCAGACCGGCCCGGAAAGTCAAGAGATGAGCCGGGCCGGCGTTGCGGACCGGTCCGGATCGAAGCCCGGCGCCGGCCAACTACGTTCCGGCGCGATCACCGAAACGGCGTTTCGATGTCTTGCAGTCGCGGCAGCTTGGCATCCTTGGCCGACAGATGCGGGGCGCCCGGGGGCAGTTTCCACGGAAACCCGATGGTAGGATCGTCCCATCGAACGCCGCCGTCGGATTCCGGCGCATAAAAGCTGGTCACTTTGTAGAGCACTTCGGTATCGGGCTGGAGCGTGATGAAAGCATGCGCGAATCCGACCGGAACGAACAGTTGTTCGCCGTTCTCGGCGGACAGTTCCGCCGCGACCCATTTCGCATAGGTCGGCGAGCCGGCGCGCAGGTCCACCGCGATGTCGACGATGCTGCCACGGACGCAGCGGACCAGCTTGTCCTGGGCATGCGGCGGCGCCTGAAAATGAAACCCGCGGATCGTGCCGGCATGCTTCGAGTAGGAATGATTGTCCTGAACGAACTGCCAATGAATATCGAACTGAGCGAGCGTCTTCTGATTGTAGCTTTCCGAGAACCAGCCGCGATCATCCGAGAATCGTCTCGGCGACAGCAATTTGACGCCGGGGATGTCGAGTTCCGTTATCTTCATGGACATTCAATGGGCACGCTAGGGCAGCTAATTCGTATAAAAATATGTCCGTATGCAACAATTGGCAAGGCGAGAATTAAATCGACAACAGAAACCCAGTTGGCCACCCACAATTGTCCGCAGGAAAAGTCGAAAGCCAAGCTCTACCAATGTTGATCTGCTGCCGGTGCGGACATTGTTGAGCTAATCTCATCCGTCTCACGAGATTGATGTGCTGCGACGAATCCTATGAGCGTTCCGATTGAGAAGTGGATCTGGGGGTGGTGCTCTGCTCAATCCTCTCTTTATGTCAGCCTGACGTTAATGTAGTTTCTCCAGGTAGCTAAAGCACTTCATAGAAGGCCCCCAATGAAGCTTACTCTTTTGCAGAACTGCATCGAGCCGCAACATCGCAACATGATTCAGAAGGGATTCGACGCCTTCGATTTTTGCCACAATCCTCGCCCGGAATTGCGTGAGTTCCAGATCTTCAAGGAGCTATTTGAGAGCGGAGAATACAAAAAATCTGACATTCTGGGGGCTGTTTCGATTCGTTTTCAGGGGAAGAGTTTGCTCGACGGGGACGATGTGCGCGCATGGATCGGCGAGAACCCTGGCTACGATGTCTATGTAGTGAATCCATACCCCCAATTCGTTTATACGCACAAAAATCTTTGGCAATTTTCTGAAAGCACGAGGGATCCAGACTTCACTCGAAAAAGCCAAGCTGTGTTTGATAAGGTTGGGATAAAGGTCGACCTGGCGCGAACGGGCCACCAGACGGCCGACGTTTTGTCGACTTGCAGCTATTGGTTCGGGTCGCCAGCGTTTTGGTCTGCCTATATGGAGGATGTGGTTCTTCCCGTTCTCGATGCGGGCAGAGATTTGCTGGGCGACGATCTGTACAATTTTCTTTATGAGCCTCAATTCTACTATGGCCGAGCGATTCGCTCCTGCGGCTCTCTTCCGTTTCTTCTTGAGCGTAGCCTCTCAATGTACATTGCCAATTCGCCCGGGATTAAGTCAAAGTTCTTCCCTGCACCGAGAGAGCGTGTCTTGGCATGTTGCCTTTTCAATTTTGAAAAGGAGCTGGTTCACTTGTTCGGCGACATGATTGATCGGTGGGACGCCGAAAACTATCAGGGCGAGGCGATGGAAGACTATTTTGCGATGGCGTCGCGTATGTGTGGGGCGGGATGGAGACTGTATTTCAAGTACCATCCCATTAGCTTTGAAGCTGAAGATGTTCGATCGTCCAAGCCTTGGCACGATTGCCTTTCTCCGCCTCGGCGCAATCTGCAAGCCACCAAATGAGTCTGCTCTGGCGCTTGCTGCAAAGCGATTCTGAGCTTTGATGCCTGCGCTAGACGAGTGCGGCTGATTCAACCGGCAACATTGTCGTCGGCAGCGTTACTCCCTCTTTCGCTACGGGGGAGGGGCATTGACGCATCGGGCGCAGCTCCACGCGGCTTCAGATGCGATGACATCATCTCCTCAATAGTCTATACGCTGCGTGTCCTGTGCGCATACGCGACAAATTGAGGCCTGCCGTGTCTACACCGAATTTCGAGCATCCAGTAGTGGTTGTTGTGGCGCCCCTATCCGCGGATTCCGAGCTTGCTCGATTTTCCGAGATGTTGGGGGCACACTATCCGGTGCTTGCTATTCATGATGCTTCGCAAATACAGCGTCCGGCGGAGTCGAGCAGCCAGCCCCCTGAAAGCGGTGGTTGTGGCCATTCCTTGGATGGCAACAGTTCGTATTACAACAGGCTCAATCGAGCGCTTCATCCCATGATTGCGTCTGGACGCGACGTTCTTTTTGTTTCGCCAGACTTCGAATTCAGTTCAGAGGCAGTCGCTCAGCTTGCCCGGTCGTTGCATTCAGACCCATTGTTTGGGGTTGCCATTCCTCGCACGACCCATGGTGGTTCAGCGCCTCTGCCTGGACTGGCGGATGACGGCGCGGCGGCTGATGTTCTTCTCTCGTTGTTGCCTCCTATCAAGCAAGGTCTATACAGGGGGGGGCCTGTTCTAGTGCGGAATTCCCTGCTCAGGACTTTTGGTCCTTTGTGTGGAAATGAGCGTGATTTGTGTGGCGCTCTGACCCGACTATTCATACGAGCTAATAGAAGGGGGTTTGGAGCGGTCATCAGTAATCGTGCGCTGCTTCGTGCAACCCGCAAGGATGTTGTCCGCTCCACTCCCGCAATTCTGTATGATCGCGCCTCGGACTATTACAAAGCAATCAAGCTGTATTCCGATTTGCCCGAGGATCAAGCAGAGAAATTGCTCTGGCAGCGCATTCGGACTAAGGCGGAAAGTGCAGTTCTGATTGATATCAGGAATCTTCAGGCAGCGCACAATGGAACTGCGCAACATATAGTTTCGCTACTTTCGCCTTTAACGAGGCTCGCACGACAGTACAAGCTTGAGTTATCTTTCTGGGTTCACAAGGAGGCGGCCGACTTCCACGGATTGGAGTCGATCATTCCCAGCGGACTTATCTTCGAGGTTGAGCCGGGAGTAGTATTTGATGCTGCTGTGAGGCTAACGCAGCCATGGAGCTTCACCGAAGTGCGGGATTTGGCGAGGCTCGCATCTGTCAATTTTCATCTGATTCTCGACCTTATTGCGTGGGATTGTCATTACATCAGAATGCCACACTACGATGGCGTCCTGAGGATGGTTGCGGAATTCTCTGATGGCCTATTCTTTATCAGCGAATACACTCGTGACCGAGTTCATCGGCGGTTTCCGTCATCCCAACGAATTCCCTATTCGATCGCGTATTGTTCACTAGATCCTCGGGAGTATTTTTCAAATCCGGTGGGAAAAGTGGGCAACTCGAATGAGCCCTACGTAGCCGTAGTTGGCAATAAATACTTCCACAAAGGACTCGCGGAAACCGTTCCTGTTCTCGCGAAAGCGTTTCCCGAGACCGCCATCAAGGTTCTGGGTGACGTTGAGTGTGATCTCCCAAACGTTGAGCGCTTGCCCCCAGGAAGGTTGGATCATGATTCCGTTGCGTTGCTCTATCGCGACGCGGCGTGCGTCGTGATGCCCTCCTTTTACGAAGGCTTCGGCCTGCCGATCCTCCACGCTCTATCGTTCAGTAAACCGGCGATAGTGCGCCATTCAGCGTTAGTCGACGAAATTCGAGAGAAGACAAACCCCGTCGGCGAGATAATACCCTTTTCGGATACAAACGAGCTCCTAAGGGCGGTTCGTCGGGTGCTGGCGAGGCCCAAACACGCCCACGAGCCTCTTCCTCCATGTTCGCCAGAAAACGTGGTCGGGTGGGAGCAGTCCGCAGCCGTAATTTTGGGCGCGGTGACCGATGCACTTTCTAAAATTGACTTCAATTCATCCTTGGAGCGACTGAAGTTCTTCTATCTTGAGGATCAATTTGCCATTGAACGTGCGGGATGGTCGAACTCCACACAGAATGCTGTGATCTTTGAGGCCGAGGCTCCGGAATGAAGCTGCTCACACTCTTTGTGCGCTACGGAAACGTGGACTATCATGGTTCATTTGAACGATTGCAGGACTTCTATCGAGGTCTGCCGCAACTGACCTACGATGCGATCATAGTTGATAACGCGTTGCCGCCCGAATTCGTGTCGGACGTTGCGTCGAATGTGAAGGTTATCGGCGGAAACAACGTAAGGCGAGAATTCTCTGGCTGGGATGTTGCGATCGACCAGTTCTCGTCCAAGTTGGATGAGTGCGATCTCGTGCATGTCGTAACCTCAGCCTTTCAAAATCAATACAACGGATTCTATCCGCTAATTGATGTCCAGATGCTTGAGTTTGCAGCAAGTAACGACGTCGTTCTTGGTCATGTCGATTCCTATCCGGATTCCGTCAGGGCATTTGGTCGCAGTTTTCAGACCTGGGCATGCTCGAAGTTTCTCTTTGTCGTGCCGTCAAGGATTCGCGGGCTCGGATCCTTTGTCGCTCCGTTTGACATCGAAGATGTCTTCTCGGGGGTGAGCAGCCGTCCATTTCTGGCCGACGCGCCGCTTTCAGAGAATTACAGACGGCATCTGTTGGAGTGGGTGACGGGCGAAGGTCTTCCCCATGGAAAGTGGCATTCCTCATTTGCTCTCAACGACGCATCTCTGTCGCGCTTCATCTCGAAGGCTACGTCGATCCTCGATGAGCATATTCTCTCTCTCCGTCTCCGCGAGGCCGACGCTTCGATCGTGGATTTCACCTGGCTCCATGCACACCAAAAAACAGCAAGAGGAACCGTGCCGGATGAGATTTGTCAGGTAAGGGAACGGAATGTTTTTCTATTCAATGACCCGATCATCGAATCCAACATCGAATATACAGACTATCCAACGGCGACGAGTGTCGATTGGCTGTTTTCGCCCTCATCAGGTTTGAACGAGCCTGAGGGGGTTTTCCCGCGCCTTCGAATTTTTGAGCTCATTCTGCAGGGCAATAGAACTCTGCAGGCGCAGATGGACATGTCGCGAGAGCGCGATCGAGCGGCGATGTATTTGAAGTTCGGCCTTGAGATCAGTGGGCCGCAAAAACATTGGCTTCAGCAAATCGATTGCTCTGTCAGACAAGATTCGATACTTCCGATTACGCAGGGCTTGCATGCGCTATACCATGGTCGCGATGATTTGCGTGCTGCTTTCGATCTTCAGGAGGGCGCGGGCCGGCGTGGTTTGATCGAATGGTGGATGACGGCGGGGGTCGTCGATCCGAAGCTATTGATGTTAGTGTCATCCGAATCCTGTCAGGCGGTCGACACAAGCTTAGCTCAGGATGCTGTCCTTCCGATTACAACGGGCTTACACGCGCTGTACCAGAGTCGATCTGATTTGCGCGCTGCATTCGATCTCGATCAGAGGCGGGGTCGGAGCGGTTTGATCGCGTGGTGGATAACGAACGGGATTTCGACCCCTGAGCTCGCCCAGTTAGTGCCGCAGGATTTTTACCTCGCTGTCGACGAGCGGGTGCCGCAAGACGCGATATTGCCAATAACCAAGGGGCTACATGCTCTTCATCAGAGCCGGGACGATCTGCGCGACGCGTTCGATCTGCAAACGGCGGCCGGTCGCTCTGAATTCGTCAATTGGTGGCTAACGGACGGAGTTTCAGATCCGATGCTTGCCAAGCTGGGTCCGAGTCGAGGTTACCCGCGAGCAGCGTCCGTGGATGGGGGGGATCGAGAGCGACGGCGAGATGAGCCGACCAGTTCGCAAAGTAGTTTGCGAGCGATGAGCGGATCATTCCGACGTTTCGGAGTTAATATTGTGGGATTCGGGCGAGGCGAGCTTGGAATTGGTGAGGATGTTCGCGCCGCATCGCGGGCATTGAGAAGGCTCGATATTGACCACTGCGTCCCGTTCGTTCCCCTGGTGTTAGGCGCACGCGAGAATGACTGCTCATTGAGATCGTTCGAGTCGACAATGCCTATCTACAATGTCAATCTGATTTTTCTCCCGCACTACGACACTGTCCGATTGGTAGCTGAGACACGCAATTCTATACTGGGCGGTCGCTACAATATCGCCTGCTGGCAATGGGAGTTGCCAAGCGCCCCAAAGGCAATGAATTCGATCACGAGGGTGGTAGACGAGATATGGTCGTCGTCGAATTATACCGCTGAATCTATTTCTGCCGCATCGGACCGACCGGTTCGTGTGATGCCGATGGCGGTGACATTGCCGAAAGTTATAAAATCGTACCGCCGTTGCGACTTCGGTCTTCCGGACGGGGATTTTGTCTTTCTAACGATTTTCGATGGTAATTCGAGCATCTACCGAAAGAACCCACTTGCTACGGCGCGCGCGTTCTTGAAAGCGTTTCCGCGTCCTTCGACCCCTGTGCATCTTGTGGTAAAAATGATGAACACTGCGGGCAGTCGTTCTTCAGAGCTAGATGTGCTTTTGGAGCTCTGTGCGTCGGATCGGCGCATTAGTGTGATTGATCAGACCTTTGAGCGCTCCCGGCTTATCGGTCTCCAGTCAGTGTGTGATTGTTTTGTCTCGCTCCATCGGGCCGAAGGATTTGGTCGCAACATAGCCGAGGCGATGCTGCTTGGGCGACCAGTCATTGTTACGAATTTTTCAGGGAATGTTGACTTCACAACGGATGAGACAGCCTTCCTGGTTGGGGGCAATATGGTGGATGTGAAGCCTTGGGAATATGCGTTCTCCGAGGGGCAGCGTTGGTGTGATCCCGACATTGATGAGGCCTGTGAGCAGATGCGTGCGTGCTTTGAACGAGAGCATCTCACAAATCAGATCGCTGCGGCGGGACGAATGATGATTGAGAGCAAGTACTCCCTTTCAACGGTCGCTAGGAACTACGCCGAACGATTAAATACTCTGGTCAGAAACTCATTCCGCAGTTGAAGTGTTATCGCCGGTCAATAGATGTGGCGAAATTACCCATCTCAGGTGCCCACTATCGATCGAGATTCTGTTGACGACTCTAAATGCTCTTCGATCGCCGCAGCGAGTCCTGAATAGACCTTTTCGGGGCCGAAGTTCTCGGCGATAAATCTTCGAGATGACGTTTCAAGGATGTCGCGCTCTCGTGCTTCATCGAGGAGCCGGGCGACAGAGTCGGCGAAATCCACTATGTTGCGCGCTATGGCGACCGGAACATCGCCGATCTCGCGCAGTCCGTCGATTGAAGATGGCCATGCGACATGAGCTTTTCCACGGGCAAGTGCCTCGACCGTCTTGATCTTCAGGCCAGTGCCGACGCGGCATGGATTCACGACCACCGTTGCTTCATCGTATTCATTTTGAAGATCCTCGACATATCCTACTAGTTCAACGGACGGGTCGGTGCTGCGAACGCGCCCGCAGACGCGTCCCAAGATCCTTAGCTTTGCATCAGGACGAGCTTCACGAACAAGCGGCCACGTAAGATCTAAGAAGTCCTGCGTTCCTCGCACGTTAAATTCATTTGAAGATGCGACAATCAGCACAAGATCTTTCTTCTGCCGTGTTCGATCAACAGTGGGGAGCTCTTGGTCAAAGCCAACCAGCAGAATTTGAGACGATGGAGCTAGTTTATGTAGTTCTGCCTGCTCGGTCGCTTGTATTGCGAGCAAGACGTCTGCTCTTTGTAGTAGCCGACTCTCTTGCTCGTCGCTCAAGCTGAGGCCGTACTTCATTCCATACTGCTCCGCAGTATGTTGCTTTCTACAAAATAGATCGTGGGTATCGATAACTTTAAGGCATCGGGCGTGCTCGGGCATTCGGAGGATGCGGCTCATGAACACGTACTGAGCCACAACGATATGAGGGGTGATGGCCTCGGTAAGCCTGCCAATTTCAGTGATCAGCCAGCCGGGGCAGAAATTGTCCTGAATCGTTGACAGTCGATCATCGCAGCAATCAGAATCGAGAGGTATTGTAACGGAGTGTAGGCCATGTGCTTGTACTGAGTGTCTATCAAAGACGTGAAGCTCATGCACTAGGTCGCGTAGCGCGGTCGTTGCGTCGTCTGGAATGTTGCCGTCCAAAGGGCAGATAATTAGCGTTACTTGGTAACGCTGACGACGCATCCAGTTCAGCATGTTTAAGATTCGGATCTCGTTTCCCGCTGCTGGCGGGAAGGGGATGACGTGTGTCACCATGAGTATGCGTATTGCCTCGGCGGAGGTAGTCTGTGCGGCCTTGGGTTGCCTCATTACCGACATCCAATTCGTTAATCCGGTCAATGTCTGTTGACTAAATTATAGCACTTCTTGGATGCGTCGAGCAAACGGCGAGAAGTAGTGCGTCCAAGAGGTGCTTCTAGCTGTGACGGGGCGGGTTTATTCGAGGTGTAGTGGGGGCGACTGAATTGTGTGAGCGACGCTGGCGCGCACGCCAGCGCGTCCGCGCCTCCGCTATCGCATTGATGATCCGGCGACCGTCGGCGGCCGAACGCAGCTCCTCGAGCTGCCTGGCGCGCCCGCCTGCGAGGTTCGCGCGGACCTGCTCGTCGTTCAGCGCGGCGCCCAGCGCGGCCGCCGTCGCCTCCGGTGTCGGTTCGGCGACGACGATCGCCGCATCGCCCGCCGTTTCGATCATTCCGGGTTCGGCGCGGATCACCAGCGGCTTGCCGAAGAACATCGCGTCGAGCAGCGGTACGCCGAAGCCTTCGTGCCGGCTCATCGAAGCGCACACCGCGGCCTGCTGATACAGCCGCTTCAAATCGTCTTCGCTAATGTCGTGATGGAAGGTGATGCGGCTCGCGATGCCGTGCTCGAGTTCGGCGACGCCGTGCTTCAGTCCCTGTGCATAGTCCGATTGCGAGGGGCCGCCGACGATAGCGAGGCGGACGTGCTTGTCTGTGCTTGCGAGGCGTGCGAATCCCGCGATCAGATCCTCGATGCCCTTGTGCGGAACCAGCCGTCCGACGAACAGCACCAGGCGCTCGTCGGAGCCGGTGGGCGCATCGGCCGTGGCGATGCTGTCCCAGCGCGCGACGCCGATCACCGGCGGGCAGGGGACGATCTGCGCGAGGTCGATCCCGGCTGCCTGGTCCGCGGGCAGGCCTTCGACCAGCGCTGCCGCCGTCGCGCGCGAATTCGCCATCACGACGTCGAACCGGCTGCACAATCCGCGCTGCGCCAGTCCCTGTTTCACCAGATCGGCGGTGCGGTCGTCGGTCCCGCGAAAGAACCGCTCGGGCGTAATGTTCTGATAGAAGACGATCTTCGGATTGGGCAGCGCGGCGACCGCCGGGAAGGCCGGATCCTCGGTCGAGAACTGAAAGATCACGATGTCTTCCGGCGCGATCTCCGCCAGCGCCGCCGGCATCGGCCGGATCCGCGCGCGGTCGTCCGGATGGCAGTTCTCCGCCGCCAGAACAGCGTCGAAACCGTTGCGCCGAAGCAGCATGCCGACCTGCTCACAGAAGTTTCCGACCGCATCGTTGCGTTGGATGTCACGCGCGATGACGAAAACGCGCTGCGGAGTTGCGCCTGACTGTGATGTGGTGACTTGCATCGGCAACAGATCACATGCCGACCCCGGCATTGCAACCGTTTGGCGGCCGGTGGACCGGACGATGGCTCGCCGGCTTGAAGCGAATCCCGTTTCCAACTAGAACGCCAGCAGTGAAAATGTCGAAGGACGGTTCCTTCGGCGCGTTCAATTTATTGATTTTTTGATTGTTTTCGACGGCGCGCCGGAGCGTGCGAGAGCGAAGCAGGTGCGGGTGGACGCTGAATGACGACGGTTTTCGTGACGGGTGGCGCCGGGTTTATCGGGTCTGCGGTCTGCCGATATCTGATCGAGCGCACCGACGCACAGGTGGTCAATCTCGACAAGCTCACTTATGCCGGCAATCTCCAGTCGCTGAAAACCATCGAAGACAATCCGCGCTATCGCTTCGTTCAGGGCGACATCGGCGATCGTGAACTGGTGAGCGCGCTGCTGCGCGATGCCAGGCCGACGCATGTCATGCATCTGGCCGCCGAGTCCCATGTCGACCGTTCGATCCGCGGCGCCGGAGATTTCATCGATACCAATATCGTAGGCACCTTTCGGCTGCTGGAAGCCGCACGCGCCTATCGCGACGAACTGAGCGGCGAAGCGCGCGACCAGTTCCGGTTTCTGCACGTCTCGACCGACGAGGTCTACGGCACGCTGGGGGACACTGGCTACTTCGTCGAAACGACGCCCTACGCGCCGAATTCCCCCTATTCTGCCTCGAAGGCGGCATCCGATCATCTGGTCCGTGCCTGGTTTCACACCTACGGTTTTCCGGCGTTGATCTCGAACTGCTCGAACAATTACGGGCCGTATCAGTATCCGGAAAAGCTGGTCGGCCGCACCATCACCCGCGCGCTCGCGCGGCAGTCGCTGCCGGTTTTCGGGCAGGGCCTCAATATTCGCGATTGGCTGTATGTCGAGGATCACGCGCAGGCGCTGTGGCTCGTCGTCAGCCGCGGCCGGCTCGGCGAGCAGTACAACATCGGCGGCCGCAACGAGCGTCGGAACATCGATCTGGTCAAGCGCATCTGTACCCTGCTCGATGCCAAAACGTCCGATGCGCCGGCCGGCGGATACGCGTCGCTGATCGAATTCGTGGTCGATCGTGCCGGCCATGATTTCCGCTATGCGATCGATGCGACCAAGATCGAAACCGAACTGGCGTGGAAAGCCGAACATGATTTCGACTCCGGCATCGAGGCGACCGTCGACTGGTATCTTGCCAATGAATGGTGGTGGAAGCCGCTGTTGCACGGCGCAGCCTGAGCGGTCGCAGGCGATGCCGATTGTCTTCAAGCGGTGCACCCGATGACGGTGCTGGTATTCGGCCGCAGCGGTCAGGTCGCCACCGCGCTGGTGCGCGAAGCGGAGGCGCGCGGCGTGGCGCTGCAGGCGCTCGGCCGCGGTGATGTCGACGTGCTCGACGAGGCGGCGCTGGTCGATGCCATGACCAGGATCGGCGCCGCTGCGGTCGTCAACGCGGCCGCCTATACGGCGGTCGACAAGGCCGAGACCGAACGTGATGCCGCCTTCGCGTTGAACGCGCGGGCGCCGGAGCTGATGGCGAAGGTCTGCGCCGACCGCAGCCTGCCGTTCGTGCATCTGTCCACCGACTATGTGTTCGACGGCAGCGCGCACGAGCCCTATCGCGAGGATCATCCCTTGGCGCCGCTCGGCGTCTACGGCGCCTCGAAAGCGGAGGGCGAGCGCCTCGTGATGCAGCAGCATCCGCAGGCGATCGTGCTGCGCACCGCCTGGGTGTATTACGAGCAGGGGCAGAATTTCGTCCGCACCATGCTGCGGCTCGGTCGCGAGCGCGACGAGGTGCGCGTCGTCGATGATCAGGTCGGCAATCCGACCTATGCGGCCGACATTGCTGAGACCTGTCTGGCGATCGTGGCACAGTTGGGAGCAGGCGCCCGGCACGCGGGGGTATTTCACTATGCCGGCAGCGGGGCCGTGAGCTGGTTCGGTTTCGCGCAGGCGATCTTCGCCGAGGCCGCCCGCGCCGGCCGCCGCGTCCCACGGTCCGTCGTTCCGATCACCACCGCGGAGTATCCGACCCCGGCGAAACGGCCCGCCAACTCGCAACTGTCGTGCGGCCGGCTGAACGACGCTTTCGGCATCGCGCCGAAGCCGTGGGGCGATCGGCTGCGCGTCTGTCTCGAGAGAATGGCCGACTGAGCAAGCGTGGCGATGCCGCGCGATCTGTCGATGGGAGATGCCGGCCGATGCGGGTTCTGTTCAACACCTATCCCTGGGCTTTCGCCACCCCGGGCGGCGGCGAAATTCAGCTCCTCAAATACGCCGAGCATCTTCCGGCGCTCGGCGTCGAGGTGGTGCTGCACGACATCTGGAAGCCCGCCTTCGACCAGGCGTCGTTGGTGCATTTTTTCGGCTGTCTCGGCGGTTCAATCCAGTTTTGTGGCTATGCCAAGAGCCGGGGCCTGCCGCTGGTGATCACTTCGTCGCTTTGGATCACCGAGGAGACTGCGCACCGCTATCCGATGGACGAGATCCGCGCGCAGCTCTCGCTCGCCGATCTCGTGATCACCAACTCGAATACTGAATCGGATACGCTAGCGCGGGTGTTCTCGTTGCCGCGCGAACGCTTCACCGCGGTGATGAACGGCGTCGAGCCGCGCTTCGCGGGGCCGCACGATTCGGCGCTGTTCCGCGAGCGTTTCGGGATCGACGGGCCGTTCGTGCTGAATGTCGGCAATGTCGAGGCGCGCAAGAATCAGCTCGGCCTGTTGCGTGCCATGGCGGGGCACGAGTTGCCCGTGGTGGTGATCGGGCATGTACGGGAACCGGACTACGGCAGGCAGATGTTGGCCGAAGGCGGCGACCGGCTGCGCTATCTTGGTCCGCTCGATCACGGCGATCCGCTGCTGGCGTCGGCCTACGCGGCGTGTTCGGCGTTCGTACTGCCGTCGACCTTGGAGACACCGGGCTTGGCCGCGCTCGAGGCCGCCGCCGTCGGCGCGCCGCTGGTCGTCACCTCGGAGGGATCGACCCGCGACTATTTCGGCGCTTATGCGCAATATGTCCGCCACGACGATCCGGCCGATATCCGGCGCGGCATTGATGCGGCCCTGGCAGCCGGGCCGGGGAGCGAACTGCAGTCTCATATTCTGAACAATTTTTCCTGGTCAGCGGTGACCGCAACGCTGGTCGATGTCTATCGCCGGGTAGTCGTCGCCTAGCGGGAGCGGGGCGGGGCGCTTGATTGCCTCGCCTCTCCATCGGGTGTAATCAGCAGCGTTGCGGTCGCACCGGCCATTTCGGTTGTTGGGCTCGACGGGGCGCGCACGTTCCCGCCTGCTTGATGTTCGGTCGCAAGACGCGAAATGGGGTCGAGATGCTTCGTCTAGTCGTGAACGGCATGAAGGGGCTGGCTGCCGGTCTGGTCGCCTACCCGATCGCTGAGCGTCTCGAGGGGCGTGATATCAGGTCGAAGCGGCGGCTGTTTGCGGCGGAAATGGCGCTGCCGTTCGCGCAGCGGCGCACCCACTCGTGGGCGGAGGCGGTCGATATGGTGCGGTTCGCCGCCGCCAACGTTCCGTATTATCGCGACCTGTTCTCCAACATCCGCTTCGATCCCGAGAATCTGCTGCGCGATCCGAAATACTGGATGGATATTCCGCATCTGACCAAGGACATCATTCGGTCCGAGGGCGAGCGGCTGCTACGCAGCGACCACGCGGGTTTCAAGAAGTTCGACGCCAAGACCGGCGGCTCCACCGGCCCGTCGGCGCACATCTACTACGATCAGGACGGCGCCGACTGGACCTCCGCTGTGGTGCGCTACGCCCGCGCCCGTATCGGCAATCACCACATGCGCTCGGAGCTGCATTTCGCCAGCAAGTTTCCGGACGCGATTCCATGGAAGGCGAAGCTGCGCGAAGATTTCAAATGCTTCGCGATGAACCGCTACAACATCTTCTTCTCGACCTTCGAGCCGGACGAACTCGAAGCGATCTGGCAGAAGATCCGGTCGATCCGGCCGCATCTGGTCCACGGCCATCCGTCGACGATCTATCAGCTCGCGCTGCATGTCGAGGCGCGGCACGGCGGCGGCAAGGCGTTCAGTATCTTCGAATCCTCTGGCGAGCTACTCGAGAAGAAGCAGCGCGAGACCATCGCGCGCGCGCTCCGCTGCCAGGTGATCGATCGCTACGGCCTCGCCGAAGCCGGCGTCGTCGCCTACCAGACCGACCCGGATCGCTCTGCGCTCGATGTGTTCGATCCCTTGTGCTGGCCTGAAGTGACGCCGGTCGAAGGCGGTGCCGAGCTTGAGGACGTGCCCGGCGCCAGCCGCGGCGAATTGATGATCACCACGCTGAAGAACCGGTTGATGCCGCTGATCCGCTATCGCACCGGCGATCTCGCGGTGCTGAGCGAGACCGCCGACGGTTTCTTCATTCACGAACTGATGGGCCGGGTGCACGACGTCATCCAGATCGCCGGCCGCCAGTTGCCCACCCACTACGTCCAGGACGTGCTCGACCGCGTCGGCGGCATCAAGGAGTTCCAGATCGTGATGCGTGACGG